>CAYLZU010000090.1:0-435 GCA_964388005.1 uncultured Burkholderiaceae bacterium | reverse complement strand
GACGGTGCTGATGCAGCACATCGCGCACGCCATCGCCGCCAACCATCCGGACGTGGTCCTGATCGTGCTGCTGATCGACGAGCGGCCCGAGGAAGTGACCGAGATGCAGCGCTCGGTGCGCGGCGAAGTGGTCGCCTCGACCTTCGACGAGCCGGCGGTGCGCCACGTGCAGGTAGCCGAGATGGTGATCGAGAAGGCCAAGCGGCTGGCGGAGAGCAAGAAGGACGTCGTGATCCTGCTCGACTCGATCACCCGCCTGGCGCGGGCCTACAACACGGTCGTGCCCGCCTCCGGCAAGGTGCTGACCGGCGGCGTCGACGCCAACGCGCTGCAGCGGCCGAAGCGCTTCTTCGGCGCCGCGCGCAACATCGAGCAGGGCGGCTCGCTGACCATCATCGCCACCGCGCTGATCGACACCGGCTCGCGCATGGACGA
>CAYLZU010000089.1:3205-10641 GCA_964388005.1 uncultured Burkholderiaceae bacterium | reverse complement strand
GTGGCGCATGCGCCACGATGGGAGGAGCCGAAGGTGCGCGATTCTAGCCGCGCGACCCGATGACCCCATCCTCGCCGCCGCCGGCAGGCGGCAACGAAGTGCAACGTCACGTCGCGAACTGACGCCGCCCGTGCTCCGGCGCGCAGCGACCGGCGATGTCAGCCGTCGACCGGGCGCAGCGAGAAGGCCGGATCCCAGTGACGCCAGCACTTCGGCCGCGCGCGGCGGTCCTTGCACATCACCGCGAACATCGTCGTCGGCTTGGTCCGGCCGCCGTCGATCAGCCGGTCGTCGAGCAGCTGCAGGAAGTCGATGAAGGCGGCATCGGTCGGCTCGGCAGGGTCGAAGTTGTGGCCAAAGGCGCGGTCGACGAAGACATCGACGACGCCGCCGAAGGCGAGGAAGGCCCTGAATCCGAAGCGCTGCGTCAGCAGCGGCAGGATGTCCTGGGCGCGGATGCCCTCGAATCCGTCGCCGGAGCAGTCCCAGTTGACGAACCGCGAGTCGAGGCGGTCGAACTGGCGGTTGAACTTCCAGCGCTCGGGGATGAACGACCACAGGCCCTCGACGATCTCCAGCACCTCGGGCCAGCGCATGTGGCCGTTGCGTCCGATCATGTCGTTCGACACGAACAGGCCGGCGTCGCCAAGGCACTGCTCGACGGCGGAGAACACGTGTTCGAGTTCGACCAGATGATGCAGCGAGTGATTGGCCATCACCGCCGCGTAGCGTCCGTCCGGCTGCCAGCGGTTGATGTCGGTCTGCCGCGGAACGACGTGGCGCGACAGTCCCCGCCGCTCGATCGCCGCCCGCGCGCGCTCGATCAGGGGCGGCGACAGCTCCAGGCAGTGCAGCGTGAAATCGCGCACGCCGAGTGCCAGCAGGCGATCCGCGACATCGATCTCCAGCGAACAGTCGCCGGCGCCGATGCTGAGCAGCCTTGCATTCGCTCCGGCCGTGCCGATCGCCTCGGCAAACGGCCGGGCGTAGAACTCGGCGATGCCGTCGGCGCCCATGACCGCGTTCAGCCGCGGCCGCAGGTGCCTGTTCGACCAGTAATGGAACATCGCCGGCAGGTCGTGGATGTTTTCGACCTTGCGGTACTGCTCGATCTGCGCCTCGAGCCGCGCTGCGTAGCCATGATCGCTCATCGCCCTTGCCGCCTTCCTTGCCAGATCTCGCGCCGCCCAAGCGGCCTTTCGCAGCCGCATCCGCGGTTCACCCGCCCGGCAACGGCCGCCTGCTGCTGCCACCGATCCGGACCAGCATCATCAACAGCGCAATCCACCCCGCCGCCGCCGCCGCCAGCGACCAGCCCCACCATGACGGCACGTACTCGAACGTGATCGCCTGCGTCGGCCGGATCAGGTCGACCGCGGACAGCGACCCGAGCGGCTCGACCGCGTACGGGCCGCCTTCGGTCATGGCGCGGAAGCCGGGAAAGTAAGCCTGCCCGAAGACCACGCGGCCGGAGACCGGCCGCTGCAAGCGGAAGGTGACGCTGTTCGGCCGCCACTCGGCGTCCTCGATCGCGACGCCCGACCTGCTGCCGTCGGCGCCGAGGGTCCACAGCACCGGCAGCGCATCGCGCCGTTCGTAAATGGTGACGTCGCCATCGCGCCAGACCGGTTCCAGGCCGGGCACGTCGCCTTGCGCCACCCACCAGCGGATGCCGAGGCTGCGCACCGGCTCGCCGCGCGGATCGAAGTCGAAATAGCCGTGGTAGGCCACGGTGCGCGTGGCGCGATGGCCGTGGCTGCCGAGCGCGAAGTACAGGTTCCCGAGGTTCGGCGGCACGAGTTCCCGCGGCGCGTGGTAGCGGTAGATGTGCGGGTGCCGGTCCATCTCGGCGAGCAGCGCCTTGACCACCGGCGCGCGCAGCGCGGCGGCGGCGCCGTTTTCGGCCCACGGCGGGCGCACGATGCGGCCGCCGAAATGCAGCGTGCATTCGACCAGGATCAGCACCAGCGCCACCGCCGGCAGCAGCGCGACGAGGCGCCGGCGGCCAAGGCGCCGCTCGGCCAGCGCGGCGGCGCCGGCGATCGCGAACGCGGCCAGGATCGAAGCCGCCAGGCCGCTGGCGAACAGCCAGCGGGTCGGCGAACGCACGAGATTGAGCATCGGCAGCCAGGGGTAGATCCAGCCGGCGGCGAAGACCAGGCTCATCGCCAGCAGCAGCAGCGCGCCAGCGATCACGGTCCGCTGCTCCGACGACTGCTGGCGCAACGTCAGCGGCAACGTCGCCAGCGCGGCCAGCCCGGTGTAGGTGACGAACAGCGTGCCGCCGTCCCTGATGTCGGCATGGCGGCCGAACAGGCTCGCGAAATCCGCCGCCCGCAGCGAGTACAGGGCGAACTCCGCCGCCGAGGCCACGTGCGGATAACGCGTCGGGCCCTGCGAACTCCACTTCCACGCCAGGCGCAGGTACTCCTGCGTGGCCACGATCTGCGGCGCCGACAGCAGCAGCGCGAACGCCAGCACGATGGCGCCCCAGCCGCCGGCGCGGACCAGCGCCGCCAGTGCGGTCCGGCTGTCGGCGTGCGCATGCGCCGCCGCCAGCACGACCGCGGCGACCATGCCGATGGCCACCGCATGCAGATGCCCAGCGAGGATCGACAGCGCCGTCGCCAGCGCCGCGATCGCGAACCCGGCGAGCTGCGTCCGCCGATCCGTGCCGCCGACGAGCCGCGTCAGGCCATGGGCGATCAACGGCATGTAGGCGAGGCTGCAAAACAGGTTCGGCTGGCCGAGGACGCGATCGGGAAACGAGCCGGTATAGGCAAAGATCAGCGACCCGCAGAGTGCCGCCGCCAGGCCCAGGCCGAAGCCGCGCAGCAGCAGCGTCATGCCGACCGCGGCGATGACATAGTGGGCCATCAGGAACTGGTCGTAGCCGTCCGGGAAGACGCCAAGCCCGAACCAGCCGAAGGCAAGCGCCAGCGGATACAGCGGCGCCGTCTGCTGCTCGCCGATGAACGACACCCCCGACTGGGTGGTGAAGTCCCACAGCACCAGCTGGCCCTGACTGGCGGCGAAGAAGACCTTGTAGAGCCACATCACGCTCTGGTCGAAGGCGTCGCCCTCGGCGACGAAGCTGCCGCTGCCGGCAAGGATGCGGCGGCCGACGATGGCGGCGAACAGGCATTGCGCGAGCACGATGCCCGCCAGCAGCAGCGGCCGCGACGACTTCAGGTCGGCGAACCGCAGCCGTCCGGCCGGCTGCTCTGCCGCGTTCAGCATTTCAGCGGCGCCTGGCCGCCCGAAGCCGCCGAGTGCCCCTTGCGGGGCTTGGCTGGACATGAGCCGCAGCCTCCGTGCCGGAGATTGCCGGCCCTGCCTGCAAGCCCGGCCGCGGAACAGCGAGCGCACGCGGGCGTGATCGGTTCATCTCAGGCGAAGGGCTCGGCCTCGGCGAGCAGCGGCGCCTGCGCGTCGCGGCTGGCGAGGATCGGTTCGCCAGACAGCGGCCAGTCGATGCCGATCGAGGGATCGTTCCAGCGCAGCGCGCGGTCGAACTCGCCGATCCAGTACTCGGTGGTCTTGTAGAGGAAGTCCGCGGCGTCGCTGGTGACGAGAAAGCCGTGGCCGAAGCCGGGAGGGATCCACATCTGCAGCCGGTTCTGCGCCGACAGCTCGACACCGACCCACCGGCCGAAGCGCGGCGACGATCGCCGCAGGTCGACCGCGACGTCGAACACGCTGCCGGTGACGACGCGGATCAGCTTTCCCTGCGGCTGCACCACCTGGTAGTGGATGCCGCGCAGCACGTTGCGCGCCGACCGCGAGTGGTTGTCCTGCACGAAGGCGACGTCGAGCCCGGTCGCCTCGCGGAAGGTCCGCGCGTTCCAGCTTTCCATGAAGAAGCCGCGCTCGTCGCCGTACACGCGCGGCTCCAGCAGCAGCACTTCCGGCAGCGCGGTCGGCGTCGCCTTCATCGCTCCGCGCCCGGCGATCCGATCGCGGGCTCTCGCAGCATGGCGATCAGGTAGCGGCCATAGCCGTTTTTCTGCAGCGGCCCGGCGATCCGCCGCACCGCGTCGGCGCTGATCCAGCCGGCGCGCCAGGCGATCTCCTCCGGGCAGGCGATCTTCAGCCCCTGCCGCTGCTCGATCGTCTCGATGAAGGTCGATGCCTGCAGCAGCGATTCGTGCGTGCCGGTATCGAGCCAGGCCATGCCGCGGCCCATGATCTCGACCTGCAGCGCCCCGCGCGCGAGGTAGTGCTGGTTGACGTCGGTGATCTCGAGCTCGCCGCGCCCGGACGGCCGGATCGAGGCGGCGATGTCGAGCACGCCGTTGTCGTAGAAGTACAGGCCCGTGACCGCATAGTTCGAGCGGGGCGCCTTCGGCTTCTCCTCGATGCTCACCGCCCGGCCGGAAGCGTCGAACTCGACCACGCCGTAGCGTTCCGGGTCGTTGACGCGATAAGCGAATACCGTCGCCCCGCCGGCGCGTGCGTTGGCGCGGCGCAGCTGCTCGACCAGGTCGTGGCCGTAGAAGATGTTGTCGCCGAGGATCAGCGCCGCCGGATCGCCGCCGACGAAGTCGCGGCCGATGACGAACGCCTGCGCCAGGCCTTCGGGCCGCGGCTGCACCGCGTAGTCGAGCCGGATGCCCCACTGGCTGCCGTCGCCGAGCAGTTCACGGAAGCGCGGCGTGTCGGCGGGTGTCGAGATGACCAGGATGTCGCGGATCCCCGCCAGCATCAGTGTCGCCAGCGGGTAGTACACCATCGGCTTGTCGTAGATCGGCAGCAGCTGCTTGGACACCACCTGGGTGACCGGATACAGCCGGCTGCCCGAGCCGCCGGCGAGGATGATGCCCTTGCGCGTCACGTCCGCTCCCCGAGCCGCTCGCCGTAGTTGTGCCGCATCCAGTCGCGATAGCCGCCGCTGCGCACCCGCTCGGTCCACTGCGGGTTGTCGAGGTACCAGCGCACCGTGCTGCGGATGCCCTGCTCGAAGGTCTGTTCCGGCTGCCAGCCGAGTTCGGACTCGATCTTGCGCGGATCGATGGCGTAGCGGCGGTCGTGGCCCGGACGGTCGGTGACGAAGCGGATCTGCGCGTCGTGACGAGACCCGTCCGCCTTCGGCCGCAGCTCGTCGAGCACGGCGCAGACGGTCTTCACGACCTCGATGTTCCGCATCTCGCTCTTGCCGCCGATGTTGTAGGTCTCGCCGGGCCGCCCCGCCGAAAGCACGCGCCGGATCGCGGCGCAGTGATCGCCGACGTACAGCCAGTCGCGCACGTTGGCGCCGTCGCCGTAGACCGGCAGCGGCTTGCCTTCGAGCGCGTTGAGGATCATCAGCGGAATCAGCTTCTCCGGAAACTGGTAGGGCCCGTAGTTGTTGCTGCAGTTGGTGGTCACCACCGGCAGGCCGTAGGTGTGGTGGTAGGCGCGCACCAGGTGGTCGGAGGCCGCCTTGCTCGCCGCATAAGGGCTGTTCGGCGCATAGGGCGTCGTTTCCGCGAAGGCGGGGTCGGATTCGCCGAGCGAGCCGTAGACCTCGTCGGTCGACACGTGCAGGAAGCGGAGCGCCGGCCTATCGGAGGCGCCGAGCGCGCCCCAGTACGCGCGCCACGCCTCGAGCAGTTCGAAGGTGCCGTTGATATTAGTGCGGATGAACTCGCCGGGGCCGCTGATCGACCGGTCGACATGGCTCTCGGCGGCGAAGTGCAGCAGCGCCCGTGGACGGTGCGTGGCGAGCAGGCCGTCGATGGCCCGGCGATCGCAGATGTCCGCCTGGACGAAGGTGAGGCGCGGATCGCCCCGCAGCGGCGCCAGATTGTCGAGGTTACCGGCATAGGTGAGCTTGTCGATCACCAGCACGGGCTCCTGCTCGATCAGCAGCCACTGGTGAACGAAATTCGCGCCGATGAAGCCGGCGCCGCCGGTGACGAAGATCATGGAGTGTTCGGAGCCCCTGGCGCGATGTTCGGCGAGCTCAGCCCCGGCTCCTCACCCGCCGGATGGCTGCCGGCGCATCGCCGCTCGCTCTCGGGGCGGCAATGATGCCACGCCGTCCTGCTCCGGCGCGGCGAGCGGACAGCCCGGTGGACGCCGACGGCGGGCGTGCGGCGCCAGAACGTTCGATCCGGCTCGCGGCGACGCGCCCCGCACTCAGTGTCCGGACCTTCGCTGCGCGGAGCCATGGGATTCGAGGAACGACGGCGCCAGCGTCGCCGCCGGTGTCACCGGGTCGACATCGTGCAGGTAGTCGTCGCTGTAGCGAAAGGGCGCCGAAGCGACCGGCCTGGACGGCGCCGGCGCCGGCGCGATGCCCGGATCGAAGTGCCGCGCCAGCAGGGTTTCGAAGAACTGCACCCATTCCTGCGACAGCCAGTACCAGGGGCAGATCCACGTCCACGGCCGCTCCGACAGCCGCTCGGGAAAGGCGCCGAGGTCTGATGCGACCACCGGCAGTCGCGCCAGCAGCGCCGCGCTCAACGTGTAACTGTAGGTTTCCGGCCACAGCGCCGGGAACCAGGCCACATCGGCATCGATCCCGGCGAGCAGCGACGCCAGTTGCTCCTCGCGGTATTCGCCATGAACCGTCAGTCGCGTTTCCGGCTGCGTGCGCAGCGGCTTGTACGCGTAGCCGAGCAGGTGGAACTCCAGCCGGCTGCCGCGCTGCGCCGCCAGTGCGGCCGTTGCCTCGAGCAGATCGGCGCCCTTGATCTGGCTGATGGCGCCGATGACGACGACGCGCAGCGGCCGTTGTCCCACGAGCGGCCGCGACTGCGGCGGTCGCGGAAATTCGTCCAGGTCCAGATGCGGCGCGTAGCGCAAGCGAGCGTCCGGGAAGTAGCGGCGGATGCGGACCGCGGCATCGTCGCTCGGCGCCAGCACCTGTCGGGCACCAGCCAGCAACGGCCGGAATCCGTCGCGCCAGCGTTCGATCGACGCGCCGCCGGGCGGCGGACGCCGCGAAAGGCAGCCCTCGCACTGCTGCGTCCCGTATTCGCCGCAGTAGCGGCCGATCTCGTCGGAGAGCGTCACCTGCGGGCACAGAGCATGGAAGTCGTGCACGGTGACGTCGTGGCCGACCCCGAGCGCGTCCGGCAGCTGACGGACGCAATCGGCATGACCCTGCAGGTGGTGATAGTGCAGGTGCGCGACCGCCAGCGCGCGCAGCGCCTGCACCAGCGCGTCGAACTGCCGCGGCAGCGCGAATCGCAGTTCGAAACCTTCCCCTTCGCGCAGCCACTCGATCGCCACTTCCGCGCCCTGCGCCGGCCGCAGCAGCAGGACGTTGGCTCGGGCGCCGAGCGCGGCCGCCAGTTCGCGCAGATGCCGTTCGGTGCCGCCGCCGCCGGCGTGCGAGACGAACAGCACCGCCGGCAGCCCGCTGGCGCGAATCCGCGCCACGTCGACCTTGAGCCGCGCCACCCGCGCCGGGTCCTCGAGCAGGTGGCGGTCGACAGCCGGCTGGTACT
>CAYLZU010000089.1:618-3195 GCA_964388005.1 uncultured Burkholderiaceae bacterium | reverse complement strand
CGACTGGTACTGCGGATGCAGATCGGCCAGCAGCGCCAAGGCCACGCGCACGCGCGCCGGCTTCTCGTCGCCGAAGCTGACGCTGCCGGCATGGCCGACGAAGCAGTCGGCGGCGAGCACGTGGCGCCATCCGGCCGCCCGGGCCCGCATGCAGAAGTCGTTCTCCTCGCCGTAGCCGCGGCCGAAGCGCCCGGCATCGAACAGCCCGACCGCATCGAGGCAGTCGCGGCGGATGTACATGCAGAAGCCGACCGCGGTCGGGATCTCGATCGATTCGCCGCCGTTCTCGGCCGCGAAGTAGCGGTCGAGCGCGGCCGTCGACAGGTCGGCCGGCAGCGGCCCGTCGACGCAGAACCGGGGGTAACTGCAGATCGTCGCCGCATTCGAGAACGGCGTCGCCGTGCCGATGTCGGGCTCGCGGTAGGCGGCGGCACGCAGGCGGTCGATCCAGTCGCCGGCAACCTCGGTGTCGCTGTTCAGCAGGATCACGTCGTCGTCGCCGTGCCGCTGCATGCCGCGGTTGGCGCTGATCACGAAGCCTTCGTTGCCGGCGTGTTCGATCAGCTCGATGCGCGCGTCGGCTGCCGCTGCCTGCCGCAGCCATGCGGTGATCGCGGGCTCGGGGCTGGCATCGTTGACGACCACGATCCGCAGCCGCGCCGCCGAGACGCTGCGCCGGACCGACTCCAGACAGGCCTGTGTCTCGGCCAGGCCCTTGAAGACCGGGATCACGATCGATACCCCCGCCCGCATCGCCGCCCGAGCCGGCGCTGCCGCGTCGGGCAGGCGCGGCGGATCGCGCAGCAGCGGGCTGCCAGTCCGACCCAGCGCCCGCGCGAGACGGGCGCCGAGCCGGGTCCAGTGCGAGGCGTGCAGGTCGACGAGCCGGCGCTCCGCCGCTTCGCTGCGGCCAACGGCCGCATCACGAAGCTGGTGCAGCCGCTCCAGCGCATGCGCCAGCGATGCCGCGTCCTGCCGCGCCCGCCGCAGCGCGGTTTCGCCCTCGCGACGGGCCTCGTTCAACGCCTGCCGTTGGCGTTCCCATGCCTCCGCCTGGACGCCGCGTTCGGCCAACGCCTGGCGCAGCAACTCCAGCTCCGCGCGCTGCTGCTCGTTGCGGGCCTGCGCCGCGGCGAGATCGTCCGCACGCCGCGCGAGTTCGGCGTCGCGCTGCGCCAGTTCGTCGTCCTGCCGCTGCAGCGCCGTCCTGGTCGCCGACAGTTCCCGCGCCAGCCACTCCTCGCGGGCCGTGCGCCGGCCGAACTCGTCGATGAACGGCAGATAGTCGGCCGACATCGGCCACGACAATTCGACGATCAGCGCCCCGCCGCGGCAGGCGCCGAGCACCGCCTCGCCGACCGGCAGCTCGAAGTACGGATCATCGCCGGCGAGCAACAGCACCAGGCCCTGCTGCGCCATCCACGGCGTGCGAAATACCACCTCGTGCACAACGCCGGCCGACAGTGTCCCGGCAGTCCCGTCCCATTCCCAGCGCGAGGCGCCGGCGGCATCGACGAGCCGCATCGCGTGCAGGTGCAGAAAGCCCGGCCGGTCGGCAGGATCGAGGCGCAGGCCGGTCGGCGGCGCTCCGGCCTCCGGCAGCGCGAACCGCACCGACTGCCGCTGCTCGCCGATCCGCGCGCCCGAGACCAGCTTGCTGTCCTCCGCGTACCCGGCAACTGACTTCAGGTACAGCTGCAGCGAGTACGACGCGCCGGGACTCGGCGCCGATGCGGATGCCGGCGCGTCGTCGCTCTCCTTTCCGGGCTCGGCCGGCCGCGCCTCGACGATGAACTGGTAGGTGAGCCCGTCGGGCAGCGACAGCAGGTAGCGGCAGACCGCCGGCGGCAGCAGGTCGGGCCGGATGCGGAACTCGGAGTCCGGGAGGTCGAGCACGACCGGCATCACCGAGTCCACGCGCCAGCGTTGCTCCCGCAGCATCCGCAGCAACGAGCGCCGGGTGAAGAAGCGCACATGGCTGCGGTCGAGCAGCCCTTCGGTGCGGTAGCGGAAGTCGCCCTCCAGCAGTTCTCCGATCAATCCGGCATAGCCGACGTTGGGAACCGAGAGCAGCAGCCGGCCCCCGTCGGCAAGCAGCCGGCGGCACGATTCGAGCACCGCGGTGGGCTTGGCTAGGTGCTCGAGCACGTCGGCACAGACGATGACGTCGTAGCGGCCGCCGGCGAAGAGCGCATCGAGGCTGACAGCGCCCAGGTCGGCCACTTCGATGCGGCGGTAGCTCGCGGCGGCATGCGCCGCCTCGTCGCCGCTCAGCGTGCAGCCATCGACGACGCAGCCGCGTTCGGCCGCCAGCCGCTGCCCGAGTGCGCCGCCGCCGATGCCGACATCGAGCACCAGCGAGCCGGACGGAATCCGCTCCAGCAGGAGGGCGAGCGAACCGCGCCGGGCGGCATCGATCTCGCGCCGGTACAGCGCCTGCGCTTCGGCGTCGAACAGGTTCATGGCGCCGCCGGCGTTGCGATCCGGGCCGCGGGCGGATGGCGACTTCGGCCGCCAGCCGTGCCTGCCACGGCCATCGCGGACGGCTCCCGCGGCTCCTACCCGTTCGACCAGGCG
>CAYLZU010000089.1:0-608 GCA_964388005.1 uncultured Burkholderiaceae bacterium | reverse complement strand
GCGACGGTCGCGGCGCGAATCGCCGCGGCGCCGGCCCGATCACACGCGGCCGGCGCGCAACGCGCGACGGTGGTCGAGGTTCTCGAGGGTGGGTGGAGTTCAACGAGGCGCGAGGTCGTGAAGGCCGTCGGGAAGAGCCCGGCGATCGGTTTGGCGGAGAGCGGGCGGCGAATCCTCGTGCGCCGGCGTCTGCCGCGTGTCGAGTTGCCCGGTCCGTCGCGACGGCGGCCGGGAACCGGGAGGATCCCTGGCCCGCCAGCGTGCGTCGATTCTACGTCCCGCACCGCCGCCGGCGAGGCGCAACGGCGCGGTGCTGCGGGCAGGCGTTCGCGACTGCGCGGACGGTAGTATTCCGGCTCCTCGCCCTGTAATGACCCGGCCGCAGCCGCACGGCAGCATGGCGGCGTCGGCGGAAACGACATCGATGCGCATCCTGATCACCGGTCGCGAAGGACAGGTCGGCTGGGAGTGCCAGCGCAGCCTTCAGGCCCTGGGGGAGGTGGTCAGCGTCGGCCGCGCCGACGCCGATCTCGCCAGGGCCGGGGGGATCCGCGACCTGGTCGCCGCCGTGGCGCCGGACCTGATCGTCAACGCGGCGGCCTACACCG
>CAYLZU010000088.1:0-10695 GCA_964388005.1 uncultured Burkholderiaceae bacterium | reverse complement strand
GGGCGGCGGGCAGCCGAAGGTACCGCCGCATCGGGCAGAAAGGGCGAAGGCCGCGACGACGCGGCCTTCGCTCGGTCTCGGCGCCCTGGCCTAGGGGTTGATGGTCACCGTCAGCGTGCCGCTGTAGGCGCCGACCTCCTTGTTCTGGAACTCGGCCTCCAGGATCTCGCCGTTGATCGTCAGGGTCTTGTCGTGCGCGGCGCCCATGCCGGTGCCGGCACCGCCGCTGGTGAACGTGAAGGTGGCATCCATGCTCTCGGGGCCGGTCAGGGTCAAGGTTCCGGGCACGCCGAGGGTGGGCGTCTGGCCCTTGGTGCAGCGGTAGGTGACGCCGACCGTGCCGGTGGCGGTCGTCGCCAGACTCGGGTCGATGTCCGAACCGGAGTTGGCGATGGTCATCGAGTACGGACCACCGAAGAACTTGCACACGCCGATCACGTTGGCGTTAACGGTGACGTTGACGCTGTCGGCGGCCATGGCCGGCATCGCGGCAGCGAGGCCGAAGAGCGCGGTCAGTGCGGCCGCGCGAGCGCGAGAAAGTTGCGACGTGGCGGTGAACATAGGGACTAGCTCCTCGAAGGTAACATGTTTACGGTATGCCTTGACCGCACGCTAAAGAGGCGAGTCAAGGCTAGAAATTCATCCGAGAGGTAAATGCAAGATTGGGGCCGACGAGCGGTAGGTTTCCCGCGTCACGGCGTCGCATTCCGCCCAGCTCGATGCATGGCCCTTCTGGATATCAGTTGTCCGCGATCTGCGTCGATCGGCACACGACTGCGCCGGCGCCGAATGGGTTCGGCCCGGCGCTGCGGCCGGCGGCGCCCCTCTTGCCGAGCCCGGCGCCGGGCAGTCCGCGCGGGCTCACATCAGCACGATGTCGTACTGCTCCTGGGTGTAGACCCCCTCGACCTGCATCGACACCGGTTTGCCGATGAAGTCCGACAGCAGCGCCAGCGACTGCGATTCTTCTTCGAGGAAGAGATCGACGACAGTCTGCGAGGCCAGGATGCGGAACTCCTTGGTCTCGCCGAACTGCCGCGCCTCGCGCAGGATCTCGCGCAGGATGGCGTAGCAGACAGTGCGCGCGGTCTTGATCTCGCCGCGGCCCTGGCAGGTCGGGCAGGGCTCGCACAGCACGTGCGCCAGCGACTCGCGGGTGCGCTTGCGCGTCATCTCCACCAGCCCGAGCTGGGTGAAGCCGTTGACCGTGATCCGGGTGCGGTCGCGCGCCAGCGCCTTCCTGAACTCGGTCAGCACGGCGTCGCGATGCTCGGCGTTGGCCATGTCGATGAAGTCGACGACGACGATGCCGCCGAGATTGCGCAGCCGCAGCTGGCGGGCGATCGCCTGCGCCGCCTCGAGGTTGGTCTTGAACACCGTGTCGTCGAAGTTGCGGGTGCCGACGTAGGCGCCGGTGTTCACGTCGATGGTGGTCATCGCCTCGGTCTGGTCGATGATGAGATAGCCGCCGCTCTTCAGTTCCACCCGGCGGCCGAGCGCACGTTCGATCTCCTCGTCGATCTGGTACAGGTCGAACAGCGGCCGCTCGCCGGAGTAGTGCGCGAGCTTGTCCGCCACCTTGGGCACGTACTGGCGGCCGAACTCCTGCAGCGCGAGGTAGTTCTCGCGCGAATCGACCTGGATCGAGGTCGTTTCGTCGGTGGCGATGTCGCGCAGCACCCGCTGCGCCAGCGACAGGTCCTCGTACAGCAGCGACGGCGCCGGAAGCCTCGATGCGGCGTCGCGGATCTGGGTCCAGCGCAGGCGCAGGTAGGCGATGTCGGCGGCGATCTCCTCCTCGCTGGCGTCCTCGGCGCTGGTGCGGACGATGTAGCCGCCGGTTTCCTCCGCCGGCAGCAGCCGGGTCAGCTTGTCGCGCAGGTTGGCGCGCTCGGCCTCGTCCTCGATCCGCTGCGACACCCCGATGTGCGGCTCCTGCGGCAGGTAGACGAGCATCCGTCCGGCGAGGCTCACCTGCGTTGACAGCCGCGCTCCCTTGGTGCCGATCGGGTCCTTGACCACCTGCACCAGCACCTTGTCGCCCTCGCGGATCAGCCGCTCGATCGGCGGCGGCCGCTCGCCGCTGTGCTGGCGGTGCTCGATGATGTCGGCGACGTGCAGGAAGGCGGCGCGTTCGAGGCCGATGTCGATGAATGCCGACTGCATGCCCGGCAGCACCCGCGCCACGCGGCCGAGATAGATGTTGCTGACGATGCCGCGCGAGGCGGCGCGCTCGATGTGCAGTTCCTGCACGACGCCGGCCGCCATGACCGCGACCCGCGTTTCCTGCGGCGTGATGTTGATGAGGATGTCGTCCATGACTCGGTGCGGACAAGGTGTACGCGATGCTTCGCATCGCACGTGCACCTTGTCCGGAAAAATTGGCGCGGCCGCCTTGGGGCGCAGCGGGAAAAGGCAACAGCACCTGCGTGCTGTTGCCCCCGCGGAGCCGGGACAGCCTACCAGCTGGCCCGTGCAACGACCTGGCGGCGGCCACGATGACAACTGACACGAGTGTACGCATCGGCTGCGCCGATGCTCGTGCGCTTCCGCCGGGAGAAGTTGGCGCGCGCCGCTTCAGGCGGCCCGGCGCCGCGCGATGACAGGTTCGCCGAACAACCGCTACGGCAGGTCGGCGATGCCCGCCTGGCGCAGCAGCTGCGCGGTCTCGTACAGCGGCAGTCCCATCACTCCCGAGTAGCTGCCGTCGAGGTGTTCGATGAAGGTCGCCGCCAGGCCCTGGATGGCGTAGCCGCCGGCCTTGTCGTACGGCTCCGGGCCGGCGCAGTAGCGCTCGATCTGGCGCGCCGACAGGGCCGCGAAGCGCACCGTCGAGACCGACTCCGCCGTCAGCACCTCGGCGTCGCCCGGCCGCCCGCCAGTGAGGGCAACGACCGTGCGGACCTCATGGCTGCGGCCGGACAGGCGGCGCAGGAACGATGCCGCCTCGTCGCGGTCGGCCGGCTGGCCGAGGATCTCGCCATCGATCGAAACGACGGTGTCGGCGGCCAGCACCGCGCCGCGGGGCAGCCGCCGGGCGACGAGCAGCGCCGAGCCGAAGCGCGCCTTGGCGACGGCCACCCGCAGGGCGAAGTCCGCCGCTGCCTCGCCGCCGCGAGGCGTCTCATCGACGTCCGGACCTCGCGGCGGCGACTGCCGCAGCTGCAGCAGCGTGCAGCGCATGCCGATCTGCCGCAGCAACAGCCGGCGCCGCGGGCTGCGGGAGGCAAGAAACAGAGTGGCCATGGGTTCTCCCTGTGGGTCGCGCGGCTGGCGACGCCTCTGGAGCGCGGCGCCGCCTTCGGCCCCAGGGCTGACCTTCCGGCCGCGCGCCTTCAGTCGCGATGGTACGGGTGCCGGGCCAGGATCGACCACGCCCGGTACAGCTGCTCGACGAGCACGACGCGGGCCAGCGCGTGCGGCAGCGTCAGGCTCGACAGCCGCAGCAGCAGGTTCGCCCCGCGCCTGAACTCGTCGCTGAGTCCGTCCGGCCCGCCGATGACGAACGCCGGCGAGTCGCCATCGTCGCGCCAGCGCCCGAGCTGCGCCGCGAACGCCGCCGTGGTCAGGTCTAGGCCCCGCTCGTCGAGGGCGACGGTGACGCAGTCCGCCGGCAGCGCCGCCCGCAGCCGCTCGCTCTCGATGGCGCGGATCCGCTGCCCCGGACGGCCATCGCGCGGCTCCGGCTTCAGTTCGCGCAGGCTGACGGCGAAGTCGGCCGGAAAGCGCCCGAGAAAGTCGTCGACCGCGTCGTCGGCCCAGCGCGGCTGCCGCTGGCCCACTGCGAGGATGACGATCTTCATCGGTGCGGCGGGTTCGCCAACGCCCCGCCGGCGGACGCTGCTCAGGCGGCAGCGCGCGCGCGCGAGGCCGGGGCGAGCTTCATCCGTACCGGTTTGTCGCCCCAGATCTCCTCGAGCGCGTAGTAGTTGCGCGCCGCGGGCTGCATGATGTGCACGACGATGTCGCCGAGGTCGACCAGCACCCACTCGCCGGCCTCGGTTCCCTCGACGCTGATGACGGCGCCGCCGGCGGCCTTGACCTTCTCGACCACGCTGGAGGCGAGCGCACGCGTCTGCCGGTTGGACGTGCCGCTGGCGATGACGACCCGGTCGAACAGCTCCGTCAGCGCGGTCGTGTTGAAGACGCGGATGTCCTGGGCCTTGACGTCTTCGAGCGCGTCGACCACCAGACGCTGCAGTCTGCGGATGTCCATCCGGTTACCGGTACAGGCGATGGGCCCGAATATAGTCGAGCACCGCCGCCGGCAGGACCTCGGCGAGGCGGGCGTCGCGCCGGGCTCCGTCCGACTGCGCCAGCAGTTCGCGGATCTCGGTTGCCGAGGCATCGACCGGCGTCATGTCGATCTCGACGATCCTGCCGTGGGCCGACCGCGCCACCGCGGGCCGAGGCGCCCAGTGGGCGTTGAAGAACTCCTGCAGGGTCCAGTTCGGCGCCAGCACCGCGTCGGCTCGCCGCGCCACCGCCAGGTGCGCATGGTCGAGCAGGCGGTTCCAGTCGCGCCAGGTGTCGAGGCGCTCGAACTGATCCGAGCCGATGATCAGCACCAGCGGCACCTCGTCGCCGAGCTCGGCGCGCAGCTCGCGCAGCGTGTCGATGGTGTAGGTCGGCCCCGGCCGTTCGACCTCGCGCAGGTCGAGCGTGAACCGCGGCTCGCCGCCGATGGCCGCGAGCACCATGGCGGCGCGGTGGGCGGCACCCGTCGGTTCGCTCTTCTGCCAGGGCCGGCCGGCCAGGAGAAAGCGCACTTGGGTGAGGTGCAGCTGCGCCTGCGCATCGCGGGCCAGCTGCAGGTGACCGCGATGGATCGGATCGAAACTGCCGCCGAGCAGGCCGATCACGGACGATGCCTGCGTCGCCGTCGACGGCGGATGTTCGATCGGCCTCTCATCCGCGGCCGCGGGCCGTGTCACCGCTTATCCCGCATGCGCCCAGTCACGCGGCCGCAGGAAGTCGGAGTACAGCCTTGCCTCCGGCGATCCGGGCTCCGGGTGCCAGTCGTAGCGCCACTCGACCTTCGGCGGCAGCGACATCAGGATCGACTCGGTGCGCCCGCCCGACTGCAGGCCGAACAGCGTGCCGCGGTCGAACACGAGGTTGAACTCGACGTAGCGGCCGCGCCGGTAGGCCTGGAACGAGCGTTCGCGCTCGCCGTAGGGAAGGTCGCGGCGCCGTTCGACGATCGGCACATAAGCGTCGAGAAAGGCGTCGCCGACAGCGCGCTGCATGGCGAAGCTGCGGCTGAAGCCGAGCTCGTGGAAGTCGTCGAAGAACACGCCGCCGATGCCGCGCGGCTCGTTGCGGTGCCTGAGAAAGAAGTACTCGTCGCACCAGCGCTTGAAGCGCGGATACTGCGCCGGGCCGAACGGTTCGAGCGCTGCCTTGCAGGTGGCGTGGAAGTGGACCGCGTCGTCCTCGAAGCCGTAGTACGGCGTGAGGTCCATGCCGCCGCCGAACCAGTACACGTCCGGCTGGCCCTCCGCGTGGGCGCGGAACAGGCGCACGTTCATGTGCACCGTCGGCACGTAGGGATTGCGCGGGTGGAACACCAGCGACACCCCCATCGCCTCGAACGCGCGGCCGGCCAGTTCCGGCCGCTGCGCCGATGCCGACGGCGGCAGCCGCTCGCCGACCACGTGCGAGAAGCCGACGCCGCCGCGTTCCAGCAGGTTGCCGTTCTCGATGATCCGGGTCAGGCCGCCGCCGCCAAGCGGGCTTCCGGGCGGCTTCTCCCAGATGTCGGCGAGGAAAGGCCTGCCGTCGAGCTGCTCGAAGCGATCGACGATGCGCCGCTGCAGGTCGAGCAGGTACTCGCGGACCGACTGCGTGTCGACGAACTCGTTCATTTCGCCAGGTGCCTGCCGATGAACTCGAGCACCGCCTCGTACCAGGCGACGATGTTGCGCGGCTTCAGGATCCAGTGGTTCTCGTCGGGGAAGACCAGCAACTCGCTTTCCACGCCGTGGTACTGCAGCGCCTCGAAGAGATTCAGCCCCTCGTTGATCGGGCAGCGGTAGTCGAGTTCGCCGTGGATGATCAGCGTCGGCGTCTTCCACTGCTTGATGTAGCGGATCGGCGCGTAGCGGTCGAACTTGGCCATGTCGGCGTACGGGTCCTCGCCGCCCATCTCCAGGTACCACCACGCCGGGTGGTCGGTGGTGCCGGTGAACTGCGCCATGGTGGCGATGCTGGCGTGCGTGATCAGGCAGCGGAAGCGGTCGGTCTGGCTGCCGATCCAGTTGCTCATGTAGCCGCCGAAGCTGCCGCCCATCGCCATCGTCCGCGTGCCGTCGATGTCGGGCCGGGCCACCAGGGCGTCGGTGAACGCCATCAGGTCCTGATAGCACTGCGCGCCCCAGACATTGCCCCAGATGCCCTGGATGAAGTCCTGCCCGAAGCCGGTCGAGCCGCGCGGGTTCGGCAGCGCCACCGCGTAGCCGGCCGCCACCGCCAGCAGCGGATTCCAGCGCCAGTGCCAGCCGTCGACGTCCATGCCGATCGGCCCGCCGTGGATCCATACGAGCAGCGGCAACGGCCCGCGCGCGTCCTTCGGCTTGACGAGGAAGCCGTGGATCGGCGCGCCGTCGGTCGACGGCACGCGCAGCGCCTCGACGGTGGCGAACTCCGCCTGCTCCTGCCCCGACAGCCGCGCCAGCACCTTGGGCGTGCTGCCGGCGCGGGCGTCGACGACGAAGCACTCGGGGGCCTGGAGCAGCGTCGAGCGGATGCCGGCGATGCGGCCGTCGGCGAGCGCCGCGAGGTTGGTGTGCGCGCCGCCGGCGGCAGCGGCAGTCAGGCGCTCCACCTGGCCGCTGTCGACATCGATGCAGACCACCGGCGCGTGGCCGTCGTCGTCGGCGCTGCAGACGAGCTTGCGGCCGTCGCCGGTCCAGTCGGCGACCTGCGGCCAGCGGTCCCAGTGCGCGGCGAGTTCGCGGATGCCGCCTGCCCCAACGTCGATCACCACCGCCAGCGGCCGCACCACCGTCTTGGGACTGCGAAACGAGCGCGTCGTGGCGATGTGCCGGCCGTCGGGCGAGAACACCGGCGCGTCGAAGTTCACGCAGGGGGCCTCGCCAAGCACCCGCTGCACGCGGGTGTCGACGTCGATCAGCAGGATCGTGGTGTCGAGTTCGCGGTCGGCACCGGGCGTCTCGCGGGTGATCGCCACGTGCCTGCCGTCGGAGGAGACGTCGAACGACGGTTCGATGGCGAACTCGTGCCTTGCCCCGGGCGTCAGGTCGATGCGGTGCCGGCCGCCGCCGTCGCAGGCGATCACATGCGTTAAGGCGAAGTCCTCGTTCTGATGCAGCCAGTGGTCCCAGTGGCGCACCGGCTGGCGCCGATAGCGCCTTGCGCTCGGGCCCTTCTTGGCCCGCTCGGCGGCGGTCTCGCGCTGTTTGTCGTGCGGCACGTCGGTGAGCACCGGCGCCAGAAGCACCATGCGGTCGGCGCGCTCGGCACAGCGGAACGCCTCGACGCCGAGCGGCTCGTCGGTCAGCATGACCGGCTCGCCGCCGCCGGCCGGCAGGCACCAGACCTGCATCCGCTTCTCGGCGTCCTCGTCCGGCTTGACCTCGTTCGGCTGCCGGTTCGACAGGAAACACAAGGCGCCGTCGTGGCGGAAGCAGGGTGCGGTTTCCTTGCTGTCGCCGCGCGTCAGCTGCGTGGCCGGCGAACCGTCGGTCGGCACCTTCCAGAGATCCGAGACGTACCTGGCGCCGTCGCGGTCGAGCCGCTGCACGGCCACCGCCAGCCAGCGGCCGTCGGGCGAGGGGGCGATGCCGGAGGCGCGCTTCAGCGCGATGTGCTGTTCGACGGTGTAGGTCATTGCGAGGACATGACGAATGATGCCGCCTTCGGCGGCAATGACGGCGCTACGCGCCTATGAAGGGGAAGAGGTCGAAGCGACGCGCCAATCATAGGCGGCGCAGCCGACGTCATCCCTCATTGCTCTTCAACGCGGACGGCGGTTGATCGCCAGATGGCCGATGTCGGTGCGGTACTGCTGGCCGGCGAAGCGCACCTGCGCCACCGCCTCGTAGGCGCGCCGCTGCGCCGCGCGGACGCTGTCGCCCAGCGCGGTGACCGTGAGCACGCGGCCGCCGCTGGTGACGAGCTGGCCGTCGACTAGCTGTGTGCCGGCGTGGAAGACCACGCAGTCGTCGGTGTCGGCGGGCAGGGTGATGACCGGATCGCCGCGGCGCGGCGAGTCGGGATAACCGGCGGCGGCGACGACGACGCCGAGCGCGGTGCGGCGGTCCCACTCGGCCTCGGCCTGGTCGAGGGTGCCGTCGATCGCATGCTGCAGCAGGTCGGCGAGGTCGGACTTCAGCCGCAGCAGGATCGCCTGCGCCTCCGGGTCGCCGAGCCGGCAGTTGAACTCGACCGTGCGCGGGTTGCCCTGCGCGTCGATCATCAGGCCGGCGTACAGGAAGCCGGTGTAGTCGATGCCTTCGGCGGCCATGCCCTGCACGGTGGGCACGATGATCTCGCGCAGCACGCGGGCATGGATGGTCGGCGTGACCAGCGGCGCCGGCGAGTACGCGCCCATGCCGCCGGTGTTCGGGCCCTGGTCGCCGTCGCGAAGGCGCTTGTGGTCCTGGCTTGAGGCGAGCGCCAGCACGTTCTTGCCGTCGCTCATGACGATGAAACTCGCTTCCTCTCCGGGGAGGAACTCCTCGATCACCACCCGCGCGCCGGCGTCGCCCATGCGGTTGTCCACCAGCATGGCGTCGATCGCCGCGTGCGCCTGTTCGGCCGTCTGCGCCACCACCACGCCCTTGCCGGCCGCCAGCCCGTCGGCCTTGATCACGATCGGCGCCCCGTGGCGTTCGACGTGATCGTGCGCGGCGGCGGCATCGCCGAAGGTCTGGTGCGCCGCGGTCGGGATGCCGTGCCGCTGCATGAAGCGCTTGGCGAAGTCCTTCGAGCTCTCGAGCTGGGCTGCGGCCCGGGACGGGCCGAAGACGCGCAGGCCGTGGCCACGGAACACATCGACGATTCCGGCCGCCAGCGGCGCCTCGGGACCGACGACGGTCAGCGCGATCTCGTTGGCGGCGGCGAAGTCGGCCAGGGCGGCGTTGTCCGTGATCGCGACGTTGCGGATCGGCGCGTTCGCCCCGCCGGAATCGCGCGCGGTGCCGCCGTTGCCCGGCGCCACCCACACCTGCGTGACCCGCGGCGAGCGGGCGAGTTTCCAGGCCAGCGCATGCTCGCGCCCGCCGGAGCCGACGACGAGGACCTTCATGGCTGCCGGCGCGTGGCGGATGAAGGCGTGACCCGTGACCGGTGACCGGTGACCGGTGAATGGTCGACGCAGGGCGGCCGCCTTGGGGGGTTCATGGCGTTGTCGTCGGGAGCGTCATCGACGGGTCACTGGTCACCGGTCGCGGATGACGGTCACTGATCACCGATCACGGCCGTCGAATAGACCGCCTGCACGTCGTCGAGGTCGTCGAGCGCGTCGAGCAGCTTCTGCATCCTCGCGGCGTCCTCGCCGGCGAGCGTGGTCTCAACGGTGGCCTTCATCGTTACCTCGGCAACCTCGGGCTTCAGCCCGGCCTGCTCCAGCGCCTCCTTCACCTTCTGGAAGTCGCCCGGGGCGCAGATCACCTCGACCGAGCCGTCGTCGTCCGTCAGCACGTCCTCGGCACCGGCTTCCAGCGCCGCTTCCATCACCCGGTCCTCGGAGGTGCCAGGCGCGAACAGGAACTGGCCGCAGTGCTTGAACATGAACGCCACCGAACCGTCGGTGCCGAGATTGCCGCCATGCTTGGCGAGCGTGTGCCGCACCTCGGCGGCGGTGCGCGTGCGGTTGTCGGTCATGCAGTCGATCATCACCGCGGCACCGCCGATGCCGTAGCCCTCGTAGCGGATCTCCTCGTAGGCGACGCCCTCCAGCTTGCCGCTGCCGCGGGCGATCGCCGCCTGCAGCTTGTCCTTCGGCACGTTGCCCAGCCGCGCCTTGTCCAGCGCCAGGCGCAGGCGCGGATTCATGTCGGGATCGGCGCCGCCGTCGCGGGCGGCGACGGTCACTTCACGGATGATCTTGGTCCACAGCGAACCGCGCTTGGCGTCCTGGCGGTTCTTGCGGTGCTGGATGTTGGCCCACTTGGAATGGCCGGCCATGGTGATCGCTGAATGGCGCGTCGGGTCGAGGGGCGGCAGTCTAGCGGAAGGGCCGTCGCCGCCCGTGATGCGCCGAAGCGGGCAACGCCGCGCGCTTGGCGTCGCCGTCGCCGGTGTCGCGGCGCGCCGCCGCTAAACTCGCGCGACCTTCCTTTCGCCCGGGACGCTGCCATGGCCGAACCGCTCGTCATCGCCAAAGCCGGAGACCACGAACTGGCGCTGCTGCCGGCGCTGGCCAACCGCCACGGCTGCATCACCGGCGCCACCGGCACCGGCAAGACGATCACGCTGCAGGTGCTCGCCGAGCGCTTCTCGGCCATCGGCGTGCCGGTGTTCATGGCCGACGTCAAGGGCGATCTCACCGGCATCGCCAGGGCCGGCCAGCCGAGTCCGAAGATGCTGGAACGGCTGCAGAAGTTCGGCCTGCCGCAGCCGCAGTGGCAGGGCTTCCCGGTGACGCTGTGGGACGTCTGGGGCGAGCAGGGCCACCCGGTGCGGGCGACGATCTCCGACATGGGGCCGCTGCTGATCTCGCGCCTGCTC
>CAYLZU010000087.1:0-10932 GCA_964388005.1 uncultured Burkholderiaceae bacterium | reverse complement strand
CTTCTTGTCGACGTCGTGGCACTTCATGCAGCCGGCGGCGTTGGCCTTGTCGGCCGAGGCGTGGGCGACGCCGCCGAGCAGCAGGCCTGCCGCGACCAGGCTGGCGATGAGAACAGACTTCATCGGTGAACCTCCTCTGGGTAAGTGAATGACCGGCAGGCCGGGAAAACCCGGACGACCGAAGCGCCCGCACGCATGCGCCCGTTCGGTCGCACGCAGGCGAGGCGCCAATCTACCGGAGGCGCCATCGCCGGAAGCTGCGCTTCGTCAATGCTGCGCCCACGGCGTCGACCGGCATTTCCACCGATGCCGATGGCGGAGCCGCAGGCGTTGCCGGCCGCAACCCGGGTCCAGGCGTTTCGATTCGGCGGCGGTCGCAATGCGGTGTTGCATGAGCCGTGCCGCGATGCGCCGTTCGACGCGATCGTGCGCCGGTCGCCTTCGGTGGACTTGCCCGCGTCCGTTGCAGGCGACGGCAACGCGGCGCCGGCCCCAATCCGGCGGCTCGCTTCGAGGGGCTGCATGGCGCAGCCCTTTCGCCCGGCCGACCACCATCGCGCGGCGGCGCTCGTCGCCGCTGCCGCGACCCTTCGCGCCTGGTTTCAATCCGTGACCGGCTCGCCATCGGGCAACAGCGCGTTACATCCGTGAACACGCAGCGGCAGCCGGCGGGAGCAAGCTGTCGTCAACGGCCGGACGGAACCGGCCGCATGCGAAGGAGAACATCATGCAAGCGAAGCAATCGATCCTCTCACTGGCTGTCGTGGCGCTGTTCGCCGCCGCCGGCAGCGCGTTCGCCTATGGCCCCGGCCCGATGGGCGGCGGCATGGGCATGGGGCCGCGCGCCGGGGCGCCGACCGACCCGGCGCAGCACGCCGAGCGCGTGCAGACGCGGCTGGCGGCGCTGAAGGAGGCGCTGAAGCTGCAGCCGAACCAGCTCGCGGCGTGGAACGACTACGAGGCGAAGGTCAAGGCCGAAGCGCAGGCGCGGGCGCAGATGCGCCAGGCGATGCTCGAGCAGCGCGGCGATGCGCAGGCGATGGCCGATCAGCGCGTCGCGATGATGAAGCACGACGCGCAGGCCGCCGAGGAAGTCAACGTCCTGCGCAAGGCGCTGGTGGCCACGCTCAGCGCCGAGCAGAAGGCGACGTTCGAGCAATATGCGACGCCGCGCTTCGCCGGCGCCGGCCCACGTGCCGGCTTTGGTCCGGGCTACGGCCCGGGCGCTGGCGGCGGACGCGGGCCGGGAATGGGCCGCGGCTGCATCGGCGCCGCGTGATCACCCGTCGCGACACCTGACCAACGCCGGCCTCGCGCCGGCGTTTTCGTCAACCCGTCGGCTGCGGGGACGACTTCCTGAACGAGCTGCGAACCTCGATGCGGCCGAGGTCGCTGGCTCTGCCCGATGGTGGCCCGCGCTGGATCAGAACCGGTACGACAGCGACAGCCGGAAGCTGCGCGGCTCGCCGGGATGGAAGTGCACGTCGTCGACGCCCTCGGCGGGCTCGCCGGACAGGCGCGACGTGTAGAAGTAGGTGATGTCGCTGGTCTTCGCGTCGAACAGGTTGAAGACGTCGAGCCGCAGCTGCAGGCGCGGCGCCAGCAGCAGGCCGACCTGGCCGTCGACCACCGTCGAGGACTTTGCCCGCACGCTGTTGTCCTCGACCAGCGGATAGGCGCCGATGTAGCGCAGGAACAGCCCGCCCGACCACGGCCCGTAGCGGTCGACGGCGATGCCGGCCGAGACCACGGTTTCCGGCGCGCCGGGGATGTAGCTGCCCTCGGGCGCGTCGCCCGAGAAGCGGGCGTGGTTCCAGGCGACATCGAGGTCGACGAACATCCACGGCCGCGGCCGCCAGCGCGTGTTCCACTCGATGCCGTAGCGCCGCGACGGCCGTCCGGCCTCGGTGGTGCCGGCGTCGCCGACGAAGGCCAGTTCGCTATCGAGCGTCAGGTACCAGGCGGCGAGCGACGACTGCACGTTCGGGATCGCCTCGGTCCTCAGCCCCAGCTCGGAGCCCTTGCTGCGCACCAGCGGCGTGGCGGGGTCGACCGTCTCGCCGGTGACGGGATCGACCTGGATCGTCACCCCGCGCGCGTCGTTGCTGTGGAAACCGTAGCCCCAGTTGGCGAACACCTCGGTCTGCCGCCAGGGTCCGAAGATCAGCGACAGTTTCGGCGACGCAATCCCGTCGCTGACCTTGCCCGAGTTCTCCGGCACCACGCTGTCGACGTCGAAGCGGTAGCGGTCGTAGCGCAGCCCGGCCACCGCGCGCAGCCAGTCGTTCCACTGCAGCTCGGCGGCGCCGAACACGCCGGCGCTGCCCTGCGTGACCTCGTCCTCGCGCGTCGTCGACAGCTGCGCGCGCGCGCGGGTGGCGTACAGCCCGACCGGGTCGATGCGGTCGCTGCGCAGTTCGAAGCCGAGGCTGCTGCGCAGGCGACGCCCGCCCCAGTCGTCGACGCGCGACCACTCGCCGTTGGCCCCGAAGACGTTGCGCCGGTCCCTCTGCAGGAACTGGTCGCCGTTGTCGGGATCGGCGAGGAAGTAGGTGAAGTTCGAGTACAGGTCGAGGTCGTAGCGGAACCAGTACGCCGTGCTCTGGAACTGGCCGCCGGCCAGCGGCGCGCGCCAGTCGGCCGACAGGCTGACCCGGCTCGAGGTGCCGCCGGCGGTCTCGTCGAGGGTGCCGAAGCGGCCGATCAGACCCTGATCGACCGCGCGCTGCGCCACCTGGTCGGTCGAATCCCAGCGGCCGTCGTAGGCCATCCCGGTGATGCCGAACACGCCGTCGCCGAGCGGCGCGAACCAGCGCAGCACGGCGTTGAGCTTGCGGTAGTCGTTCGGCACGACCCAGGGTCCGTCGCTGTGCAGGTACTCCAGCCCGTAGGTGAACTTGCCGCCGCCCGCGGCCAGCGTGCCGGCGAGCAGCGCGCGCTGGTAGCCGAGGTCGCCGCCGGTGGCGAGCGCCAGTGCCCCGCCGAGATCCTCGGCGTAGGACATGAACGCCGCCCCGGCCGAGCCGAAGTCGCCGATGTGCGCGAAGTACGGCCCCTTGTAGTAGCGCACGCCGGAGACGAGCTCGGGGATGATGAAGTTGAGATCCGTATAGCCCTGCCCATGGGCGTGCGTGCGCAGGTTCACCGGCATGCCGGCGACCCAGGTGGCGAAGTCTGTGCCGTGGTCGAGATTGAAGCCGCGGAGGAAATACTGGTTGGCCTTGCCGACGCCGGCATGCTGCGTGACCACCAGCCCCGGCACGTACTCCAGCAGGCTGCCGGGACGCGGCAGCGGCCGATCCTCGATCAGCTGCGGCGTGATGAAGCCGGCACTGGCAGCGTTCGTCGTGCCGACGCGGTTGTCGTAGTGGCCGCTGACCTCGACGGGAGGCAGGGCCTGCTGCGCGTGGGCCTGCGGCGCGACGGCCAGCGCCGCGGCGGCGATCGAGGCCCAGGTCGGGGTGCGGCGAAAGGGCGGGTCGGTTCTGGACATCCTGTGTTCCTCCTCGGTTGAGATCCTCTAGGTCGTAGGACAAAAAGCCATTTCCTCTTAACGCGATACGCAGAAAAGCACCTAGCGAGCCGTCGTCGCCGACAGCGGCGCTTCGAGATGGCAGCGCGCGAGCAACTCCGTGTCGGCGAAGATCTCGCGCGGCGCGCCGTCGGCGTGCACCCGCCCGTCGTGCAGCACCAGCACGCGCGAGCAGACCTCCAGCACCAGGTCGAGGTCGTGCGTGGCGACGATGCGGGTGTGCGCGAACGAACGCAGCAGGCCGATCAGCCGCCGTCGCGCGGCGGGGTCGAGTCCGGACGAGGGCTCGTCGAGCACCAGGATCGACGGCTCCATCGCCAGCACGCCGGCGATCGCCACCGCGCGCTTCTCGCCGCCGGACAGGCGGTACGGCGCCCGCGGCGCGAGGTGACCGGCGCCGACCGTCCCCAGCGCCGCGCTCACGCGCGCCTTGACCTCGCCGGCGGGCAGGCCCATGTTCAGTGGCCCGAAGGCAACGTCTTCCTCGACGGTCGGCATGAACAACTGGTCGTCTGCATCCTGGAATACGTAGCCCACCGCGCGATGGATCTGCGCCCGCGTGGCGGCGGTGACCGGCACCTCGCCGATGCGCACCTCGCCCCCCTGCGCCAGCAGCAGGCCGTTGAAGTGCAGCAGCAGCGTCGACTTGCCGGCGCCGTTGGCGCCGACGATGCCGACCGACTCGCCGTGCACGAAGCGGCAGCTCACGCCGCGCAGCGCCGCGGTGCCGTCCGGATAGGCGAACGACAGGTCGCGCGCCTCGACGATGTGGTGGCTCACGACGCGACTCCGAGCAGCGCGCGGCCGAGCGCCTGCGGCAGGTCGACCGCGCGCGCCAGCGCGAAGAACGCGCACCAGGCCAGCAGGAAGGCGGTGTCGCGGCGCTGCCAGCGCATCGAGCGCAGGCTGCGCAACTGGCCGTCGAAGCCGCGCGCGCGCATCGCCAGGTGGATGCGCTGCGCCCGCTCGAAGGCGCGCAGCAGCAGGTGGCCGAGCAGCGGGCCGTAGGCGGCCAGCGGCAGCCGCTGGCCGCAGGCGCGCAGCTCGCGCGCCGTGGCCATCCGCGACGCCTCGGCGCCGAGCACGAAGGCGTAGCGGAACAGGAACAGCAGCTGCGCCGTGAACACCTGCGGCACGCCGAGCCGGCCGAGCGCGGCGCACAGCGTGTGCATGCCGGTGCCGGCGACCAGGACCAGCGCCGCGCCCACGGTCAGGGCGAAGCGCAGCAGGATCGACGCGAACGAGACCCAGCCGGCGGAGATCGTCGTGCCGCCCAGCTCGACCATCGGCGCGCGGTCGAGCAGCGGGTTGAAGATGCCGACCAGCAGCGCGAACGGCGCCGCGGCGGCGAGCTTGCGCACGAGCGGCGCCGCCGGCACGTCGCCGAGGGCCGCCAGCACGAGCGGGAAGGCGGCCAGCGGCAGCAGGGCGGCAACGCGGTAGCGGTCGAACGACACCACGGTGACGATGAAGGCGATCGTCGCCAGCGCCTTGGCGCGCGGGTCGATGCGCGTCAGCGGCGTGTCGCGCGCCGCGAGCTCTTCGAGCGTGCGCAGGTCGCGCAGCGCGGCGTCGATGCGGCTCATTCGACCGGCGCGCGCGCTTCGCGCGTCGGGGTTGGCGCCTCGGAGGTGCCCGCGGAGTGTCGTCGTGCGGACCCGCTGCCGCCGCCAGGCCCGACTCGGTCGGCGCGAGTACCCGCTTTGGGACCGGTCGGTTCCGCATCGGCCCAGGTCCTACCCGGCGGAGTGCGCCGATTCGGCCGTGGCCGCCAGCGCGGCGTCGAGACATACGGCACACGGCTGCCGAGCGTCATCGTCGATCGGCCAGCGCGAAGGCGCGCCGCGCCCGGCGGACGCCGCCTCATCGGCGGCGGCGCAGCAGCAGACCCACGGCCGCGACCAGCACCAGCGTCGCCACGCCGCCGACGACGCCGGCGAGCGAGGTGCCGGCATCGACGTCCGGCCACACGGCATGCTCGTCCTTGGCCGCCGCCGACGGCAGCGCGTAGTCCGGCAGCACGGCCAGCCGCTGCTGAAGCCGCGCCAGCGTCGCGTGGATGCCGTCGTCGCGCGCTTCCAGCTCGGCCGTGCCGGCCGTCCTTTCGACCGACCACTCCAGCCCGTCGGGCTGCGCCGAAGCGAACCAGGTCAGCGCGCCGCCGATCAGCACTGCCGCGACGCCGAAGGCGGCGAGCAGCGGCTTCAGGGATGGCGACGTCGCATCGCCGGCTGCGCCCGCCAGCAGGTCCGGCCGCGCGCGCAGCACGAACAGCACGACCGCCGCGGTCGCCAGCCCCTCGACGATGCCGATCGCCAGGTGAATCGGCAGCATCAACGCCGCGAAGGCCGCGAACGGCAGGCTGGTGATGCCGGAGCCGACCGTCTGCAGCACCACGCCGAGCGCGCCGAGCTGCAGCCCGACGACCGCCGCCACCATCGCCGCCACCGCCATGCGCCGCGGCGAGGCGCCGGCGCCGGCGATCGGCCGGTACAGCAGCGGGTAGGCGAGGTAACAGGGCAGCACGCCGAGGTTGAAGATGTTGGCGCCGAGCGCCAGCAGGCCGCCGTCGGCGAAGAACAGCGCCTGCACCGCCAGCACCGAGGCGATGACGATCAGCCCCGCGTGCGGCCCCAGCAGGATCGCCAGCAGCAGGCCGCCGCCGAGGTGGCCGCTCGATCCAGTCGCCGGAATCGCAAAATTCAGCATCTGCGCCGCGAAGACGAAGGCGCCGAGCACGCCCATCAGCGGCACCAGGCGGTCGTCGGCCTGCGCGCGGACCCGCCGGGCGCTTACCGCCAGCGCGGCGCCGCTGGCGAGCCACATCGCACCGCCGACGGCAGGGGACAACAACGCGTCGGCCATGTGCATGTTCGCTCCCTCCTGATGCGTCCGCAGTCCGGCCGCCGAGACCGGTCGGTATGCAATATGCCGGGATCATCTTACGCAAGCTTGAGCCAGCGCAAGGGCGGTGGCATTTCGCAGCCCGCGATCAGGGAGCTGTCAGCGTGGGCACGGAACAGGGCGACGGCGCGGCGCGATGCCATCTCGCGCGCCCATCTGCCATGGATCCGGCCGGGGCGGCTTGGGCAGGCTGCCGGCCCGCAGCGGCGCCGACCTCAGTGCGAGTGGTCGTCGTGCGGCGCGCGCTCGTGACCGGGGTGGTCGTGGTCGTGCGCGTGGGCGCCGGCGTGCAGTTCGTCGTCGCCGTGGGCGTGCTCGCCGCCCGGCTCGCCATGGGCGTGCCCGTGCGCATGGGCATGCGCGTGGGTGTGCGCGTGCGGATGGGCGTGGTGCAGGTCGCCGTGCCAGTGCCAGTGCTCGTGCGTGTGACTGTGCTCGTGCGCGTGCTGGTGCAGATGGTCGTGGCCGGCGGCGTCGGTGGCCTGGTCGTGCGGCATGGCGGGCTCCGGGCAGGCAGTCGAGAGGTGCAAGCTAACCGAGGTCACCCCGGCCGGGCAAGCGCTTCTCACCGCCGCGGCGTCGCGTGTGACGCCGCCTCAGCGCTGCGGCCGCACGTGCACGTGCGCGTGGCCCCTGCCGTGCGCGTGCGCCGGCGTGACGTCGACCATCACCACGTTGAGGCTGCCGTGGCGCACGCCGCGCTCGGCGGCGATGGCGTCGGCGAAGCGGCGCACCTGCTGCGCCGGCCCCTTGAGGATCACGCTCTCGATGCAGTAGTCGTGGTCGAGGTGCGCGTGCATCGTCGAGATGACGAGGTCGTGGTGGGCGTGCTGGATCGCCATCAGCCGCTCGGCCAGTTCGCGCTCGTGGTGGTTGTAGACGTAGGACAGGTTGCCGACGCACTGTCCGTCGAGATCGCGCGCCTCGCGCAGCTTGTCCAGGTGCGCGCGCAGCAGGTCGCGCACGGCCTCGGAGCGGTTGTCGTAGCCGCGTTCGGCGATCAGTTGGTCGAACTCCCGCGCCAGGGCGTCGTCGAGCGAGATCGTGAAGCGTTCCATCGGCAGCACCGTGAGCGGAGAGTCGGCGACAGCCTACACCGCGGCCTTGCGCCGGTGCGCGGCCAGGTGCAGCGGCGTCCACGCGTGCGGCACCTTGTGCACGAAGTGCGCCCGCGCGTAGTGGTAGCTGGGGTCGAAGCCGTAGAAGTTGCGCCGCATCCGCGCCAGTTCGTCGTCGCGGTAGGCGGCGAGCGGCCGCTCGGATTCGTCGGCGGCGCGGCGCGCCTGCCTGGCTGCGAGCGCGGCGGCGAAATCGTCGGTCTCCGCCAGCGCCCGAGCCTCCGTGACCGCCTGCGCCAGGAAGTCGGCGCGGCCGGCAGCAAAAACCCGGTCGACCAGCCCGAGTTCGGCCGCCTGCGCGCTGCCCACCGGCAGGCGGTGTTCCATCACCGCCCGCGGCTCGCCGCGCCTGACCCGCCGCGGCAGGGTGTAGGTCCAGTACTCGGAGCCGTACAGGTTGCCCATGTTCTTGTAGTGCGGATTGAGGATCACGCCGGCGCGCGCCCACACCTGATCGCAGGTGAAGGCGAGGAAGCAGCCGCCGGCGCCGGCGTTGCCCTGCAGCGCCGCGACGGTCAGGCGGTCGGTCGTCTCGAGCACCGCCTGGCACAGGTCGTCCATGGCGACGATGTTGCGCCACGACTCGTCCGCCGGGCTGGCCGCCGCCTCGATGACGTTCAGGTGGATGCCGTTGCTGAAGAACTCAGGCCCGCCGGCGAGCAGCAGCACGCGGGTCGGGCGCGCCAGCGCGGCGACGTACGCGGCGCGCAGTTCCTCGCACTGCATGGTGCTCATCGCGCCGTTGTAGAAGCGAAAGTGCAGCACGCCGACCGGGCCGTGCTCCTCGTAGCGGATCTCGCGGTGGCCGTCGAGTTCCGGCAGCGCCTGCCACTGCGCCGGGAACGCAAGCGCCACCGGCAGCTTCAGCGCCCCTTCGACCTCGGCGCGCCGGCAGTGGCCGATCCACACCGCGCCGTCGACCGTGGCGCGCAGCACGGCGCGGCCGCCGCGCGCGACCACGCTTCCGGGCGCAGCGGCAGGCACGGCCGCCGCCGGATGCGCGTCGTAAAGGAAGCACGCCGCGCCGAACAGCGCATCGCGCACGCCCGGCGCACCGTCGGCGGCGGCGATCTTCCTCAGCACCGTGGCGGTGTCGTCGCCCGCCCAGTCGATCGCCCGCGCTTCCTGCCTCAAGAGCAGCCGGGCGCGGCCGCGCACGCCGGACTCGCCGGGCCTGACCTGCTGCGGCGTGTAGGTGCCGGAGCCAAAGCGCTCGACCGCCGCCAGCACCGCCCGCACCGCGGCCTCGGTCACCTCGCCGCGATACAGGCTCGACTTGGTGCCGGCGCGCATCGGAAACGTCTCCGCGGCCCAGACCGGGCCGGCGTCCAGCTCCGCCTCCGCCTGCAGCACGGTGACGCCCCACTCGGCCTCGCCGTCCTGGATCGCCCAGTCGAGCGCGCTCGGGCCGCGGTCACCGACGACGCCGGGGTGGACGACCAGGCACACGTGCCTGCGCCACACGCTCTCAGGGATCGCCCGCTTCAGGAACGGCGCGAGGACGAGGTCAGGCGCAAACAGGGCCGCCGCCTCCTCGGTCACCGAATCGGCGATGTCGAACTCGACCGACAGTTCGTGGCCGCGCGCGGCGAGTTCGACGTACAGCCGTTGTGTCAGGCTGTTGAAGCTGCGGGTCAGGAACAGGATGCGCATCCGTGCGCGGCCCTCCGGGCCGGGCTCAGCGAAGGCCGCGCAGCCGCATCGAAGAGTGCCCTGCCGCGGCGGCCGCTAACAAATGCGCGGCAGCTGCTCGCCGGTCAGCCAGTCGACGACGCGCCTGCCGCCGAAGCGGGTGGCGAGCTGCACGAAGTGGTGCGGATCTTCGGTCACCGTGCCGATGCGCGCGGCATCGTGCCCCAGCGGGTGCGCCCGCATCGCCGCCAGCACCGCGCCGGCATCCTGCGGCGCGACGAAGGCGACCAGCTTGCCTTCGTTGGCGACGTACAGCGGGTCCAGCCCGAGGAACTCGCAGGCCGCCTCGACCTGCGGCCGGACCGGGATCGCGCCTTCCTCGATCAGCATGCCGACACCGCTCTGGCCGGCGATCTCGTTGAGCAGCGTCGCCAGTCCGCCGCGGGTCGGATCGCGCAGCGCGTGGATGCCGCGGGTGGAATCGGCCAGCATCGCCTCGCGGACGGGAGCGAGCATCGCCGCCACCAGGCCGTGCAGCGCCGCTGTATCGGAGCTCAGGTCGGCGCCGAAGGCGAGCGACTCGCGGGTGGACATGATGGTCATGCCGTGGTCGCCGATGAAGCCCGACAGCAGGACGGCGTCGCCCGGCCGCGCCCGCGCGCCGCCGATGTCGATGCCCTCCTCGACCACGCCGACGCCGGTGGTGGTGATGAATACGCCGTCGCCCTTGCCCTGCTCGACCACCTTGGTGTCGCCGGTGACGATGGCCACGTTCGCCTCGCGCGCCGCGCGCGCCATCGACTCGACGATCCGTTTCAGCTCCGCCAGCGGAAAGCCCTCTTCGAGGATGAAGCTTGCCGCCAGATACACCGGCACCGCGCCGGCCATCGCCACGTCGTTGACGGTGCCGTGCACCGACAGGCAGCCGATGTCGCCGCCGGGAAAGAAGAGCGGCGTGATCACGTGGCTGTCGGTGGCCATCACCACCCGGCCGGCCGGCAACCGCACGCGCGCCATGTCGTTGCCCTGCGCCAGCCATTCGTTGTCGAACGCGGCCGCGAACAGCTGCTCGATCAGCTGCTTCATCGCCCGCCCGCCGCCGCCGTGCGTCATGTCGACGCGGCCATGCTTGAAGTCGAGCGGGCGGACGTACCCCGGCTTGACGGAAGACGTGACGCGGGCTGCGCCCGCGGTGATGCCACCTGCGGCGGCTGATGAGGAATGATCGTTCATCGGCGCGGCTCATCGGCGGCGCAGCCGCCGTCATGGCGCCCGAAGAGCGCGTCATCCGTCATGCTTCCACCACCGCGATCTCGCGGAACCGCCCGTAGCTGTAGTGCGCGGCGCAGGCGCCTTCGCTGGAGACCATGCACGAGCCGACCGGATTCTCGGGCGTGCAGACGGTGCCGAAGATCCTGCAGTCGCGCGGGTGCTTCACCCCGCGCAGGATCGCGCCGCACTCGCAGGCCTTGTTGTCAGCGACCTTGCGCGTTTCGAGGGCAAACTTCTTCTCGGCGTCGAAGGCCGCGTACTCGGCGCGGATCGCCAGCGCGCTGTAGGGCACCTCGCCCAGCCCCCGCCACTCGAACGAGCGGCGCAGCTCGAACACTTCGCCGACCAGCGCCTGCGCTTTCAGGTTGCCGTCGCGCGTCACGGCGCGGGTGAACTCGTTCTCCACCTCCGCGCGGCCGTCGTTGACCTGCCGCACCAGCATCAGGATCGCCTGCATCACGTCGAGCGGCTCGA
>CAYLZU010000086.1:6340-10945 GCA_964388005.1 uncultured Burkholderiaceae bacterium | reverse complement strand
AAGTGCATCGATTGAACGTGCATCGCCGCCTCGTCCCGTCCTATGCGTCGCCGGCGAGCACCTGCGCGATGTGCAGCACGCGCGTGGTCTCGTCGCCGGTCCGGCGCAGCCGCCCTTCGATGTTCAGCATGCAGCCGAGATCGCCGAGCACGACCGCCTCCGCCCCGGCGGCGCGGATGTTGCGGCACTTCTCGTCGACGATGGCGCCGGAGACGTCGCCGTACTTGACCGAGAAGGTGCCGCCGAAGCCGCAGCACTGCGCGCAGTCGTTCATCTCCGTGAGCTTCGCGCCCGGGACCATTGCCAGCAGCCGCCGCGGCTGCGCCTGCACGCCGAGTTCGCGCAGGCCGCAGCAGGAGTCGTGATAGGTGATGTTGCCGCGGAAAGCCGAGTCGAGCCGGTCGATCTTCAGCACGCTGGCGAGAAAGTCGGTCAGTTCATAGGTGCGCGCCGCCAGCTTCTCGGCGCGCGCCTTGAGATCCGGATCGTCCTTGAACAGGTCGACGAAGTGGATCTTCAACTGCCCGCCGCAGGAGCCCGACGGCACGACGACGTAGTCGAAGCCTTCGAACTCGTCGATCACCTTCTTCGCCAGGGCCCGCCCGGCGGCGGCGTCGCCCGAGTTGTATCCCGGCTGGCCGCAGCAGGTCTGCGTCGCCGGCACCTCGACCGTGCAGCCGGCGTTGCGCAACAGCTTCAGCACCGAAAAGCCGATCTCGGGGCGCACGACATCGACCAGACAGGTGACGAACAGTCCGACTTTCACGGAGTCTTCCTCGGTTGTCGCCGGCCGATGCCTCGCGCCGGTTCGACATGCACCATCGGCCACCGACCGGACCCGACCATGCCCGCCTCGACCCGCATCGAAGTCGCTAGCGTCGTTTCGTATCGCGGCATAGACTTACGCTTTACGAAGCCTGCACTGCACCATGCCCGATCACTCAAAACAGACTCCGACGCCGCGCGAGAAGACCGCCATTCAGGTCATCGAGCGGATGATGAACCTGCTCGATGCGCTGGCGGCGCGGTCCGGCGCGGTGAGCCTGAAGGATCTCTCCGCGACGACGAGCCTGCACCCGTCGACGGCGCACCGGATACTAAACGACATGGTTGTCGGACGGTTCGTCGATCGCGGCGATCAGCCGGGCACCTACCGGCTCGGCATGCGCCTGCTCGAGCTCGGCAATCTGGTCAAGGCGAGACTCTCGGTCCGCGAAGCAGCGATCGAGCCGATGCGCGAGCTGCACCAGCGCACCGGACAGACCGTGAACCTGTCGGTGCGGCAGGGCGACGAGATCATCTATGTCGAGCGCGCCTACAGCGAACGCTCGGGGATGCAGGTGGTGCGCGCCATCGGTGGCCGGGCGCCGCTGCACCTGACCTCGAGCGGCAAGCTGTTCCTCGCCGCCGACGATCCGCGGCTGGTGCGGGCCTACGCCACCCGCACCGGGCTGGCCGGCCATACGCGCAACTCGATCACCGAGCTGCCGAAGCTCGAACGCGAGCTGTCGCTGGTGCGCGCCCGCGGCTATGCGCGCGACAACGAAGAGCTGGAACCGGGGGTGCGGTGCATCGCCGCGTCGATCCGCGACGATTCCGGCCGCGTCATCGCCGGCCTGTCGCTGTCCGCTCCCGCGGAGCGGATGAACGACGACTGGGCCGCGGATCTCATCGCCGCCGCGCAGGCGATCTCGCAGCAGCTCGGCTACACCGCCGACGGCGAGGCCTCAACGGCGCCGGCGGGGCGCACGCGCCAGTAGCGCCGGGGCGATCACACCGGCGGCGAGCCGGCCCCGCTCTTGGTCGCTTCCAGCCACTGGCGGATGCGTTGTGCGTCGCCGATCCGCGAATAGCGGCCGACCGAGTCGAGCAGCACCATCACGATCCTCTGCCCCTCGATGACCGCCTGCATCACCAGGCAACGCCCGGCGGCGGAGATGTAGCCGGTCTTCTGCAGGCCGATGTCCCAGTCCGGGCTCTTGGTCAGGCCGTTGGTATTGCCGTAGCGGACCACCTGCCGCCCGAGCGGCAGCGTCAGTTCGCTGCTGGTCGAATACTCGCGCAGCGCCGGGTATTCATAGGCGGCGCCCACCAGCCGCACGAGATCGACCGGCGAAGAACGGTTCTCCGGCGACAGCCCGGTCGGATCGGCAAAACGGGTGTCGTGCATGCCGAGCAGCTGCGCCTTGGCGTTCATCGCCGCCACCGCCGCCGGTACCCCGCCGGGATAGGTGCGCCCGAGCAGCTGCGCGGCGTGATTCTCCGAGGACATCAGCGCCAGATGCAGCGCCTGCGCCCGCGTCAGCCTGACGCCGGGGTTCAGCCGCGACCGCATGCGGTCGGCGGTCACGTCGGCCCGTTCCACCTCGAGCACCTCGTCGAGGTCGAGACCGGCCTCGACGGTGATCAGCGCCGTCATCAGCTTGGTGATCGACGCGATCGGCAGCACCGCGTTCGGGTTCTTCTGGAACAGCACCTCGTTGGTGTCCTGGTTGACGACCAGCGCCACCGACGACTTCAGGTCGAGCGGATCGGGCGTGCCGTGCAGTCCGGCGATCTGCCCTTCACTGGGCCGCGGCGGCGCTTGCCGGCGCGCCGCGCGGTTGCGGCTGCTGCTGGCGGCACTGGTCTTGCGCGCCTGCGGCTTCGCCTTGTTGGCCGATGTCGCTTGACTGCGCGTCGTCTGCGCCAGTGCAAGGTCCGGGAGCAGGGCAATCACCGCGGCGGCGAGCAGAGCAACGATCAGTTGGCGCACAGGATTCCCCCTCGATGCTTCGGTGACATCCGACGTGTTCGCGGGAGCTGCGGCGGAAAGGCCGCTCTCGCCGCCCGACGGCGGGGCATTGTTCCAACTTCTTAGAATCGCCCCGCAAATCCTTGATTCCGCGCGAGTCTAACCGCGCGCTTTGCAGGCTGTAAAGGCGCGGCAGGCTAGACCGAATCGGCGATCGCGCATCCGAGGTCGGTGGTGGACGCGGTACCGCCGATATCGCGCGTCAGCGGCGCATGCGCCGGACCGGCGGCAAGCACCCTCTCGATCGCCGCCAGGATCGCAGCCGCGGCGTCGCCGTGACCGAGCCAGTCGAGCATCATCGATGCGCACCAGATCTGGCCGATCGGATTGGCGATGCCCTGCCCGGCGATGTCGGGCGCCGAGCCGTGCACCGGCTCGAACAGCGATGGGAACTTCCTTTCGGGGTTGAGATTGGCCGACGGCGCGATGGCGATCGTGCCGGTACAGGCCGGGCCGAGGTCGGAGAGGATGTCGCCGAACAGGTTCGAGGCGACGACGACGTCGAAGCGCTCCGGAAAGCGGACGAAGTGCGCGGTGAGGATGTCGATGTGGAACTTGTCGTGGCTGACCTGCGGGAAGTCCGCGGCCACCGCCTCGACGCGCTCGTCCCAGAACGGCATCGTGATCGAGATGCCGTTCGACTTGGTGGCGGATGTCAGATGGCGCCGTGGCCGCTTCGCCGCCAGGTCGAAGGCGAAGCGGACCACGCGATCGACGCCGATCCTCGTCATCACCGTCTCCTGGATCGCGATCTCGCGTTCGGTGCCGCTGAACATGCGGCCGCCGATCGACGAGTACTCGCCCTCCGTGTTCTCGCGCACGACCACGAAGTCGATCTCGCCCGGCGCCCGCGAGCTGCCATCGGCGCGCACCAGCGGCGAGCGGATGCCGGGCATCAGCCGGCACGGCCGCAGGTTGATGTACTGGTCGAACTCGCGGCGGAACTTCAGCAGCGAGCCCCACAGCGACACGTGGTCCGGCACCGTCGCCGGCCAGCCCACGGCGCCGTAGAAGATCGCGTCGTGGCCGCCGATGCGGTCCTTCCAGTCCGGCGGCAGCATGTCGCCGTGCCTGGCGTAGTAGTCGCAGGAGGCGAAGTCGAAGTGGTCGAACTGGAGGTCGAGGCCGAACCTCCGCGCCGCGGCATCGAGGACGCGGACACCCTCGGGAACGGTCTCCTTGCCGATGCCGTCGCCTGGAATCACGGCGACTCGATGTCTGGCCATCTTGGACTCCCGGGGATCTGCCCGCCGCCGTCAGGCCGCGAGGCGCTCGACCGCCGAACGCAGCGGCGCCGGCAGCGGCACCGGGCGCCGGCTGGCGCGGTCGACGTACACGTGGATGAAGTGCCCCTGCGCGCTGGCCGCCTCGGCGCCGGCGCCGAAGATCGCGATCTCGTAGCGCACGCTCGAGGTGCCGATGCGCGCCACCCGCAGCCCGGCCTCGACCGCCTGCGGGAACGCCAGCTCGCTGAAGTAGCCGCACTGCGTCTCGACCACCAGGCCGACCACCGGGCTGCGCTCGATGTCCAGCGCGCCGGCGGCGATCAGGTACTCGTTGACCACGGTGTCGAACCACGCGTAGTAGACGACGTTGTTGACGTGGCCGTAGGCATCGTTGTCGCTCCAGCGGGTCTGGATCGGCAGGAAGTGGCGATAGCGCTCGCGCCGATGCGCGGAAGGCCTCTCGTTCAAGTCGCGTTCCTCCTGTGCAGGACCAGCGCCACGCCGCTCATCGCCACCACGACGCCGAGCCAGGCGAGCAGCCCGAGCGCCTCGCCGAACAGCCACCACGCCAGCAGCGCCGTGACC
>CAYLZU010000086.1:0-6330 GCA_964388005.1 uncultured Burkholderiaceae bacterium | reverse complement strand
AATCATAGTCAGCAGCAGCACCATCGCCACCAGCGACAGCACCAGCACCGACCACGCCAGAGCGAACCAGAACTCGGCGACGAAGTCGACCTGCATGCTGCCGTCGAGGAGGGCGAAGGGCAGCGTGGCGAGAAACGCAGCGCCGAACTGGATGCTGCTCGCCGTGCGCAGGTCGACGCCGGCGCAGAAGCGCTTCTGGTACAGCGTGCCGGCGGTGATCGCAGCCAGCGCCAGCACGTTGACGGCGAGCGGCGCCGCGCCGACGCCCTGCAGCGTCAGCCGGTCGGACAGCACCAGCGCCACGCCGCCGAAGCCGAGCACGAGACCGAGCCATTGCCTGGCCGTTGCCCGTTCGTCGACGGCACCGGCGAAGAATGCCGTCAGCAGCGGCTGCAGGCCGACGATCAGCGCCGAGGCGCCGGCCGGCATGCCCTCGGCGATCGCCCACCAGACACCGCCGAGATAGGTGGCCTGGAGCAGGATCCCGGCGACGGCGACGTGAAGCCACGCCGCCGGAGTCCGCGGCCACGGCGCCGCGGTGGCGGCGATCAGCGGCAGCAGCACGACGACCACGGCGGCGTAGCGCCACAGCAGGAACGCCAGCGGCGGCGCGTGCGGGGCCGCGTATTTGGCGACGATGAAGCCGGTGCTCCACAGCAATACGAACACCGCCGGCATCAGCATCGTCGCCGGAGCGCGGACCGGGGAGTCAGGCATTGGCCCGTGCGGGTCCGACCGGGCTGCCGCGGCGCCGCCAGTGCGCCCATGCCGCGGCGATGGTGTTCAGGTGGACCTGCACCGTGGCCTCGATGTCGCGGCCGTAGCCGCCGCCCATCGCCACCGCGACCGGCGCTGCGAGCCGCCGCGCGAGATCGAAGACCCGCGCATCGCGGGCGCGCAGCCCGTCGAACGTGAGCCGCAGGCGGCCGAGACGGTCGCCCTCGTGCGGATCGGCGCCGGCGAGATAGATGAGAAAACTCGGCGCAAATCGCTGCCGCGTCCGGTCCAGCGCCCGGTCCAGCGCCTCGAGATAGGCGTCATCGCCGGTGCCGTCAGGCAGGCCGACATCGAGATGGCCGTCGATCTTGCGTGCCGGATAGTTGCTGCTCCCATGCAGCGACAGCGTGAAGACCGTCTCCGAACCGCCGAGGATCGCCGCCGTGCCGTCGCCCTGGTGCACGTCGAGATCGATGATCGCCACCCGCGCCTGCGGGTCGTCCCGGCAGCGGGCAAGGGCCGCAATCGCCACGTCGTTGAACACGCAGTACCCCTGGCCGCGGTCACGCTGCGCGTGATGCGTCCCGCCGGCAAGATTGACCGCAACGCCATCGGCGGCCGCCGCCGCGCAGGCCGCGAGCGTTGCGCCCACCGAGCGGCGCGAACGCTCGGCCATCTTCTCCGACCAGGGAAAGCCGATCGCGCGCTGCTCGGCGGCCGACAGCGCCCCGGTGGCGACGCGCTCGACATAGTTTGGATCGTGGGCCAGCAGCAGATCGGAGTCGGCGGCCGCCGGCGCCTCGCACAGCTCGACACCCGGCAGTTCCTGGCGGACCCGTTCGCGCAGCCGCGCGTACTTGGACATCGGAAAGCGGTGGCCCGGCGGCAGCGGCAGGACGAATCGATCGCTGGTGAAGGCCTTCAGCGCGGGCTCCCGACTAGAGCGCGGATTCTAGCCGGCGCCTCGCCCTCGGCCGCCTCTGCCGCAACGCCGCAAAAAGACCTGAAACAGGCTTGTCATCGATGTGCAATAACTGCGTAAGACACTGCTTTGTTGGATATTTTGTCTCCAAGCACCGTTTATGTCGCAGCGCAGCAAAACCGCTTGACAGCCACCCCCGAGATCGCCAACAATTCGCTTGTGCGCCGCACAAATCAAAAGCAGCAGTGCGACGCAGGAGCAACGGTTGTTCCACCGATGAACCCAACGAGGAGTTGAAGATGATGACCACCCCCGCCCAGATCGCCGAATTCCAGAAGAGCCAGCTCGACGCCGTGTTCGCGCTGTCGCACACCATGTTCGAGGCCACCGAGAAGCTGGTCGACCTGAACCTGGCAGCCACCAAGGCCCTGCTCGAAGAGTCGGCCGAGCGCGCCCAGGCTCTCTATGGCGTCAAGGATGTCCAGGACCTGCTTGCCGTCGGTTCGAGCTTCGCCCAGCCGGCCCTCGAGAAGGTGGTGAGCTACAACCGCAACGTGTACGGCATCGCCTCCGGCGCCAGCGCCGACGTGTCGAAGCTGCTCGAAACGCAGATCGCGCAGAGCAACAAGCAGGTCGCCGAGATGATCGAGTTCGCGTCGAAGAACGCCCCGACCGGCGCCGAGCCTGTCGCGTCGATGTTCAAGAGCGCTCTGGCCGCCGCCAACACCGCCTACGACACGTTCAGCAAGGCCACCAAGCAGGCTGTCGACATGGCCGAGTCGAACTTCAGCGCCGCCACCGCGGCGACCGTCAAGGCGGCCAACGACGTCGTCAAGCCGAAGGCTCGCAAGGCGGCTTAATTCAACTGGAGGATGCGCGCGGCCGATTGCCGTTGCTACAGTGCAGTCGTGAAGCGGCCGGACGCGAGCGTGAACACCCGCTCTGCGTTCCGGTCATCAGAGAGTCACACCGCGGCGTCACTGTCTGTCCCGGGAACGAAACCAGCGCACGATCCGCAACGATTGTCTCCTTGGCACCACTTTCCGGACGCCAGTCCGGATCCTCTGTCTCCTCCTTTGGTGGTGCTTTCAAGCCCGGTTCACTGAACCGGGCTTTTTTTTGCCGCTGGCACTTCATGCGGCGCGCCGAGCGCCTCGATGCCGCGCCGCATCGCCGCGAACGCGGCCTCGATCGATCCGGGGTCTCCCTTGACGCCGAGTTCGATGTGCCGCCGATGCACCCGGCCGTCGCGGCCGTCGCCCACCGACGGCAGGCTGAAGGCCTTGACGGCGGGGAATCGGGCCTCGACCTCCTCCATGATCGGTGTCACCAGGCTCTCGGCGGTGTCGAACACGACCATCGAGCGTTCGGCCACCTGCTCGCGATGGAAGTGCTCGCGGTACTCCTGATCGAGCACCGCTTCGATCATCGGCCAGGCCATCGCCGGGAAACCGGGCAGGAAGTAGTGCCTGCCGGCCGCGAAACCCGGAATGCGGTTGAACGGATTGGCAACGATGCGCGCGCCGCGCGGGAACTCGCCCATTTTCAGCCGTTGCCGGTTCTCGGGCGTGGTCATGTCGGCGCTGCCCCGCCCTTCGGCGGCCATCTCGACGCAGCGCTGCCTGATCAGCTCCGCCGCCTCCGGGTGCAGTTCGACTTCGACCCCGAGCGCCGCCGCCGCTGCCTGCCGCGTGTGGTCGTCCGGCGTGGCGCCGATGCCGCCGCAGCAGAAGACCACGTCGTTGCCGGCGAGCGTCAGCCGCAGCACGTCGGTGATCGCGTCGCGGTCGTCGCCGACGTAATGCGCCCAGGCGAGCCGCAGCCCGCGCGCCCCGAGGATCTCGATCACCCTGGCCAGGTGCTTGTCGGCGCGCTTGCCGGACAGGATTTCGTCGCCGACGATGATCAGGCCGAACCGCGGCATCGCTACCTCGCTCGCTGTGACAGCCACGATCGTATCGCCGAGGTCGGCGCCAGCCCTCATGCGGCCGGATCGACCATCCGCTTCAGGCCCAGCCACTGCTGCCGCCAGAAGCCGTCGCCGTAGTCGTGGCCGGCTCCCTGCGGCGGCGGCAGCTGGTCGCGGATGCCGGTGGGCTCGACGGCGCGGCGGTAATCGGCGGTGCCGAACAGCAGATCCCAGAGCGGCAGCAGCACCGCGAAGTTGCAGCCGTATCTGCGTCCCTCGTGGCCGACGCCGATGCCATGGTGCAGGCGGTGGAACACCGGGCTCACCAGCAGGTAGCCCAGCGGGCCGTAGGTCCACGGCACATTGGCGTGCTGCACGCTTTCCAGCACCCGCGCCGCGATGATCAGCCCGACGAACTGCGCCGGCTCGACGCCGATGGCAAGCGCCACCGCCGCCTTGGCCGCGTCGATGATCAGGCTGTCGAGCAGATGGTTGCGGTCGTCGGTCCAGAACGACATCTTGCGCTGCGAGTGGTGCAGCGCATGCAGCGCCCACCACCAGCGCAGCCGGTGCTGCGCCCGGTGCAGCCAGTAGTCGACGAAGTCGAGCGCGACCAGATACAGCAGGAAGCTCACCACCGGCACGTCGGTCACGCCGGGCCACAGCGCATCGAGATTCATCGGCGTGAACTCGCGCAGGCGCAACCACGCCGCGGCCGCATCGGCGACCGGCGTCAGCAGCAGGAACACCAGCAGCGGAAAGGCGCCGAGCCGGTGCAGCAGCGTGTAGACGATGTCCACCCCGGTACCCCGGCGGTCGGCCCAGGGTTCGGCCGGGAACAGCGCCTCCAGCGGCCGCAGCACGGCCGCCAGCAGCAGCACCTGGACGACGCCGAGCAGGAACCACTCGGTCGCCGGATAGGCGTCCTCCATCCAGTACGAGGCGCCGGCGGCGAACAGCAGCGGCTGCACCGCCGACTCGAACAGCCATGAGTGCGCGGCATCGAACGCGCGCTGCAGCGGCTCGAACATCGGCGATCAGCGGCGCGGCGCGGTCGCCGCCAGCTGCACCGGCACCTGCTGCGGGCTGTAGGCGGGATGGTCGCGCAGGGTGCGGAAGCACAGGCCGCGTTCCTTCAGCCCGGCGATCAGCGGCTCGAGCATCGGCGCGTAGGGATCCCTGCGTGACCAGATGCCCAGATGCGCCATCAGCACGTCGCCGTCGCGGATGTCGCGCAGGGCGCGCTTGAGCAGCGCGTCGTTCGAGTGCTGCTCCGACGGCAGTTCGTCGCCGAGGAAGCCGGCCGGCGCCCAGCCAACATGGGCGAAGCCGCATTCCCGGGCGGCGGCGAGCGCCTTCGGCGTGGTGTGACCGCCCGGCGCGCGCCAGACGGCGTCGAGCCCGCGACCGGTGTAGGCGCTGAACGCCGAGTCGACGCGCCGCAGTTCCTCGCACACCTCCTGCGACGACAGCACGATCGTCCTGCCGGCATGGTCGCCGAACTGCGGCCGGTAGCGCACGCCGCCTGCCACGTCGGCGATGAAGCGGCCATGGCGCCAGGTGTGGCTGCCGAAGGCGTGCCCCTCGCCGGCGCGCGCCTTCCAGTACGCGGCCCACGACGGATCGAGCGACGAGTCGGCGCGCGGCGTCTTCTCGTTGGCGAGAAAGAAGGTCGCCTTGACTTCCTGCTTGCGAAGGATGGCGGCGATCTCCTCCGCGTGTCGCATGTTGCCGGTGTCGAGCGTGAGGTAGACATGGCCGCGGCAGGCCGGCTGCTGTGCCGCCGCCGTCGCGGCGACCGCGAGGCCGGCGGCAAAGGCGGCGAGCGCGCGCAGCCGCCCGGCGACGTGGCCGCGCTGCCGGCTGCGCGCGGCCATCCCGACGCAGATCCGAGGCCGGCGCGCGGCGCGTCCGCGCCCTGGCAAAACGGCGACCACTTCAGCGCCAGGGCGCGGAGTTGACGAAGAAGATGCCGTGCGGCGAACGGCCGACCGGGATCGTGTGCGCGATCCTACGCGCCTCGATGTCGACCACCGCCACCGACTTGCCCCAGCGCTGCGTGATCCACAGCCACTTCCGGTCGGCGCTGACCTCCATGCAGTCCGGCCCGTGCGGAACGGCGATGTCGGCCGTCTTCTCCAGCGCCGTCTGGTCGATCACGCTGACGGTGCCGGCGACGCGGTTGCCGACGAAGACGTGGCGGCCGTCGCCGAGCGGGCGGAAGTTGTGCGCCCCCTTGCCGGTGGCGATGCGCTTGACCGACTTGCGGTTGCGCCAGTCGATCACCTCGACGTAGTCCTCGCCCATGATGCCGACCAGCAGGTGCTTCTCGTCCGGCGTCATCCAGATGCCGGCCGGCAGCCTTCCGACCTTGATTTTCCACTGCACGGTCTGGTCGGCGAGGCGGATCGCCGCCACCTCGTCGCTCTCCTGCAGGGTGACGAAGACGAACTGGCTGTCGGAACTGAAGGCCATGTGGCTCGGCGTGCGCGCCAGCGGGATGCGCCGGGCCGAGCGCAGCTCGTCGCCGCTGGCCTCGTAGACGTCGACGCGGTCCAGCCGCAGCGCGTTGGCCACGAACCACTTGTGATCTGGCGAGAAGCCGATCTGGTACGGGTCCGGGATGTTGCGCACGCGCTTGCGGACCTCGCCGCTCGCCGGGTCGAGGAAGTGCAGGTCGTTGCTCGCCGCGTTGGCGACGATCAGCGTCCCGCCGTCCGGAGTCGCCATCAGGTGATGCGGCTCCTTGCCGACGTCGAAGCGACGCAGTTCGACGCGCTTG
>CAYLZU010000085.1:0-10967 GCA_964388005.1 uncultured Burkholderiaceae bacterium | reverse complement strand
TTCGCCGCCGGCGTCATCAACGGCATCGGCCACTACTGGGGCTACCGCAACTACGACAGCCCCGATGCCGCCACCAACATCAGCCCCTGGGGCATCCTGGTCGGTGGCGAGGAGCTGCACAACAACCATCACACCTACCCGACCTCGGCGAAGCTGTCGAGCAAGTGGTTCGAATTCGACCTCGGCTGGACCTACATCCGCGTCCTCTCGGCGCTCGGTCTGGCAAGGGTGCTGCGGGTGGCGCCGGTGCCGAAGGTGGCGGCGCCGCGGCCAGGCGTCGACGTGCAGACGCTGCAGGCGGTGATCGCCAATCGCTACGACCTGCTGTCGCGCTACGCGCGAGGGTTGCGGGCGACGCTGAACGAGGAGCTGCGACGCCTGGCCCTGCCGGCGAGCGAAAAGCAGCGCTTCTCGGCCCTGCGCCGCTGGCTGCGCAAGGCCGACGTGCAGGCGATGCCGCCGGCGCAGCAGCAGACCCTGAGCGAGCTGCTGGCCCGCAGCCGGGCGATCAAGACGCTGGTCGACATGCGGACGGAACTGGCGGCGATCTGGGAGCGCGGCACCGCCTCGCGCGAGCAGATGCTGGCACACCTGCAGGACTGGATCGCCCGCGCCGAGGCGAGCGGCATCCGCGTGCTCCAGGACGCGGCGTTGCGCATTCGCAGCTACGCGCCGGCCGGCGCCTGAGGGGCGCCGGATTCGACTCCCCCCGGCGTCGGTCCGACGCCCGCGGAGGGCAAAAAGAAACCGGCCTCGGCCGGTTTCTTTTTGCCCGAGGAAAGCGGCACTACTTCAGCTTGGTTTCCTTGTAGGCGACGTGCTTGCGCGCCACCGGGTCGAACTTCATGAACTGAAGCTTGTCCGGCGTCGTCCGCTTGTTCTTCGACGTCGTGTAGAAATGGCCGGTACCGGCCGTCGATTCCAGCTTGATCTTCTCGCGGGCGCCCTTGGCCATCTCTGCTCTCCCCGTTTCAGCGTCAGATTTCGCCGCGGCCGCGCAGGTCGGCGAGGACGGCATCGATGCCGTTCTTCTCGATCGTGCGCAGGCCGGCGTTCGTCAGGCGCAGCCGGACCCAGCGCTTCTCGCTCTCGACCCAGAAGCGGCGGTCCTGCAGGTTGGGCAGGAAGCGGCGCTTGGTCCGGTTGTTGGCGTGCGATACGTTGTTGCCGACCATCGGCTTCTTGCCGGTCACTTGACACACTCGTGCCATCGTCTTGTCCTCGTTCATCGCCGACGGTCCGCGGAAAACCGGTCGGGCCGCCGAATGCAAAGGCGCGGAGTATACCGGCCCGCGTACGGCCGGGCCAAGCGTCGCATCAGCGGCAGCGCCCGCGGTGACTCAGAGCAGCCCGCGCTCGGCGAACGACACGCTGGCGTTGCCGGCTACGATCACGTGGTCGAGCACGCGGATGTCGACCAGCGCCAGCGCCTCGCGCAGCGTCCGCGTCAGCAGTTCGTCGGCGCGGCTCGGCTCCGCCAGTCCGGATGGGTGGTTGTGGGCGAAGATCACCGCCGCCGCGTTCTTCTCGAGCGCCCGTCGGACGACTTCCCGGGGATAGACGCTGGTCTGCGTCAGGGTTCCCGTGAACAGGGTCTCATCGCTGATCAGCCGGTTCTGCGCGTCCAGGAACAGCGCCATGAAGACCTCGTACGGCAGGCGGCCGATCGTCAGTCCGAGATACTCGCGGACCTTCGGCGGCGAGTCGAACAGGCGATCGCGGCGAACCCCTTCCCGGAATGCCCGCCGCGCCAGCTCGATCACCGCCAGCAGCTGCGCGGTTTTCGCCGGGCCGAATCCGTCCATGTCCTGGATGTCCTCGACCCGCGCGCCGAGCAGGCCGTTCAGCGAGCCGAATCGTCCGAGCGCGTCGCGCGCCAGTTCGAGCACGTTGCGGCCGGGCAGGCCGGTGCGAAGGAAGATGGCGAGCAGTTCCGCTTCGGACAGCGCCTGCGGCCCCTGCGCGAACAACCGCTCGCGTGGCCGCTCCGATTGCGGCCAGTCGCGAACCGTCGTCGAGGTGCCGTTGGCTACAATGCCCGCGCTTCGCTTGCCTGCCGCCATGACCCGAATCGCGCCCGATTCACATGTGACGCTGCATTATCGTCTGGCGGCCGTTATCGACGGCGCCGAGCGCGAGGTCGTCAGCACGCTCGGCGGCCGGCCGGCGACGGTGCAGATCGGGGGCGGCCATCTGGCCGGCGGCCTGGAGGCGCGTCTGCTGGGGCTCGCGGAAGGCGACCAGGCGACGTTCGAGGTCGCGCCCGAGGAGGCGTTCGGCGCCCGCAATCCCGAACTGGTCCAGTCGGTGTCCCGGGCTGCGTTCGACGCCCACGCGGCCACCGGCGAAGACTTCGCGCCGGGCGACGTGGTCGAGTTCAACGGTCCGGACGGCAGTCGCGTCGCCGGGGTGCTGAAGGGCCGCGATGACCGCCATGTACTGGTCGATTTCAATCATCCGCTGGCCGGACTGCCGCTGCGCTTCTCGGTTCGCGTGATCGGAGTGCTCTGATGGAAGTGCTGCTCGCCCAGCCGCGCGGATTCTGCGCCGGGGTCGACCGGGCGATCGAGATCGTCGAGCGGGCGCTGCAGGTGCACGGCGCGCCGATCTACGTCCGCCACGAGATCGTGCACAACACCCATGTGGTGGCCGATCTGCGCGCCAAGGGCGCGGTGTTCGTCGACGAACTCGCCGATGTGCCTGCCGGCGCGACGGTCGTGTTCTCGGCGCACGGCGTGTCGAAGGCCGTGCGCAGCGAGGCGCAGGCGCGCGGGCTGCGCGTGTTCGACGCCACCTGCCCGCTGGTGACCAAGGTTCACATCGAGGTCGCGCGGATGCGGGCCGAAGGCCGGGAGGTGGTGATGATCGGCCATGCCGGCCACCCCGAAGTCGAAGGCACGATGGGCCAGTGCGACGGCGGCATCTACCTCGTCGAGTCGGCCGACGATGTCGCCCGGCTCGAGGTTGGCGATCCCGGGAGGCTTGCCTACGTCACCCAGACCACGCTGTCGATCGATGACGCGGCGCAGATCGTGGCGGCGTTGAAAGAGCGCTTCCCGACGATCGCCGCGCCGAAGAAGGCCGACATCTGCTACGCGACCCAGAACCGGCAGGACGCGGTGAAGGTGATGGCGCCGCAGGTCGACCTCGTCATCGTCATCGGCAGCCGCAGCAGCTCGAACTCGAACCGCCTGCGCGAGGTGGCGGAGCGGTTCGGCGTTCCCGCCTATCTCGTCGACAGCGCCGGCGACGTCGACCCCGCCTGGCTGCGCGGCCGCCAACGCATCGGCGTGACCGCCGGCGCGTCGGCGCCGGAGTCGCTGGTGCAGTCGCTGATCGGGCATCTGAAGGCGCTTGGTGCCTCCGGAGTGCGCGTGCTCGACGGCGTCGAGGAACGGGTCGTGTTTCCGCTGCCCAAGGGACTCGGTCGGGCGGTTTCGGTCGAGCCGGCGGTCGGCGTCAAATGAATTTCACGAGGAGACGATGATGAGACGCTTTCTGGCGGCAGTGCTTCTGTCCGGCGTGGCGAGCCTGGCGCATGCGCAGGCGGTGGACGTCGAGGGAGTGAAGTTCGAACCGACGGTGCAGGTCGGCGGCCAGGCGTTGCAGCTGAACGGCGCCGGCGTGCGGACGCGGCTGATGTTCAAGGTCTATGCCGCCGGCCTGTACGTGCCGCAGAAGGCGAAGTCGGCGCCGGAGCTGCTGGCGCAGAAGGGGCCACGGCGGGTGGCGATCGGCATGCTGCGCGATGTCGGCGCCGACACCTTCGCCAGTTCGCTGAACGACGGGCTGAAGGCCAACCTGAGCGAGCAGCAGCTGGCGGGGTTCAAGACCCAGATCGAGACGCTGAACGCCAACCTGAAATCGGTCGGCGAGGCCAGGAAGGGCGACCAGATCAACTTTGAGTTCACCCCCGACGGCGGCACGCGCATCATCGTCAACGGCCAGCCGCGCGGCGCGGCGATTCCGGGCGAGGACTTCTTCGAGGCGGTGCTGCGCATCTGGATCGGCGACAAGCCGGCCGACGCGGATCTGAAGAAGGCGATGCTCGCCGGCTGATGGCGGGCGCGCCGCCGGCGCGGCGCCGGGCTCGGTTGCTGATCGACGTTGGACGCGGGCGCGGCGGCCGATGAGCGCCGGCAGGTCGCCGCGACGGCAGTCGGCCAACGCGCCGCTGATCGACCGCTTCGTCGACGCACTCTGGCTCGAGGACGGGCTGGCGGCGAACTCGCTGGCGGCCTATCGGCGCGACCTGACGCAGCTCGATGCTTGGCTGGGCGGTCGCGACCTGCTTGCCGTCGGGGAGGCGGACCTGCGGCAGTACTTCGCGGCGACCTTCGCCGCCTCGCGGGCCAGCACCGCCAACCGCCGGCTGGCGACGCTCCGGCGCTTCTATCGCTGGGCGCTGCGCGAGGGTGCGATCGCTGCCGATCCGACGCTGAAACTGGAAGGGGCGAAGGCGCCGGCGCGGTTTCCGCGAGCGCTGACCGAAGCCCAGGTCGAGGAGCTGCTGGCGGCGCCCGACCCGGCGACGGATCTCGGGCTGCGCGACCGGGCGATGCTCGAACTGCTCTACGCAACCGGCCTGCGCGTCAGCGAACTGGTCAAGCTGAAGCTGCTGCAGGTGTCCTCGGCCGATGGCCTCGTGCGGGTCACCGGCAAGGGGGAAAAAGAGCGCATCGTGCCGGTCGGCGAGGAGGCGCGCCTGTGGCTGGAGCGCTACTCGTCCCGGGCGCGTCCGGCGCTGCTCAAGGGCCGCACGGCCGATGCGCTGTTCGTCACCAGCCGCGGCGGGCCGATGAGCCGGCAGATGTTCTGGAAGCTCGTCCGTCGCTACGCCGCCCGAGCCGACATCCGCGCACCGCTGTCGCCGCACGTTCTGCGCCACGCCTTCGCGACCCATCTGCTGAACCACGGCGCCGATCTGCGCGTGGTGCAGATGCTGCTCGGCCACGCCGACATCTCGACCACGCAGATCTACACCCACGTCGCGCGCGAGCGACTGGCGGCGCTGCACCAACGCCACCATCCGCGCGGTTGACCCCGACCGGCACCGGCGCGCGATGGCAAGGACGCCCCATGTCTCGGAGACCCCGGCCACTTCCTGGCTGCGCCGCCACGGCGTGCCCTTCACCGAGCACGTCTACGACTACGTCGAGCATGGCGGCACGGCGGTTTCGTCGCGGGCGCTGGGCGTGCCGGAACACGAAGTCGTCAAGACCCTGGTGATGCAGGACGACGGCGGCAGGCCGCTGATCGTGCTGATGCACGGCGACCGCAAGGTGTCGACCAAGAACCTGGCACGGAGCATCGACCGCAAGCGCATCGAGCCGTGCTCGCCCGAGGTGGCGCAGCGGCATACCGGCTACCAGGTCGGCGGCACGTCGCCGTTCGGCCTGCGCAAGCCGATGCCGGTCTTCGTGGAACGAACGGTGCTCGACCTGCCGCGCATCTTCATCAACGGCGGCCGGCGGGGCTTCCTGGTCGCGATCGCCCCGGAGGTGCTGGTGTCGAAACTCGGCGCGGTGCCGGTGGCCTGCGCGATCGAATCCTGAGGAACGGACGATGCAGGCCCTGGCGTGGATCGTCGCCGTCTCCGGCTCCTACCTGCTCGGCTCGCTGTCCTTTGCCGTGCTCGTCAGCCGCCTGTTCGGTCTTGCCGATCCGCGCAGCTATGGGTCGGGCAATCCGGGAGCGACCAACGTGCTGCGGTCGGGCAGCCGGGCGGCGGCGGCACTGACTCTGCTCGGCGACGCCGCCAAGGGTGCGGTGGCGGTGGGACTGGTGCGGGTGTACGGCGGCCCGTTCGGCATCGGTGAATTCGGCGCCGCCCTGGCGGCGCTGGCGGCGTTTGCCGGCCACCTGTATCCCGTCTACCACCGTTTCCGCGGCGGCAAGGGAGTGGCCACCTTCCTCGGGGCGCTGCTGGCGCTACAACCAGTCGCCGGGCTGGTTGCCTGCGTCACGTGGCTGGGGGTGGCGCTGGCGGCACGCTACTCGTCGCTGGCGTCGATGTCCTCGGCGCTGATCGCTCCGGCCGCCGTGTCCTGGCTGACCGGCCTGCCGGAGGTGGCGACCGTCATCGCCGCGATGAGCCTGCTGCTGATCGCCCGGCATCGCGCCAACATCGCCAATCTGCTCGCCGGCAGGGAGCGCCGCATCGGCGAGAAGTCGGCGCCGGGCTGATCGCGCCGCCGCGCGCGGCCAACAACTGGCGACAGGGTCGACGGCACAAGAGGGCGGCTCGCCGCGGCCCGGTGTCAGCGGCCTTCGCCGAGCGGCCAGCGGGGCTGAACCGAGAACGACAGCGATGTCGACACCCCGCCGGAGCGCAGCCGCGCCAGGCCGGCCACGGCGATCATGGCGCCGTTGTCGGTACACAGTTCGGGCGGCGGAAAGAACAGTTCGACCGCGGCCCGTTGCGTCTCGCGCAGCAGCGCCTCGCGCAGTTGCCGATTGGCGCCGACTCCGCCGGCGACCACCAGCCGGCGCAGCCCGGTCGCGTCGAGCGCCGCCATCGACTTGCGCACGAGGACGTCGACCACCGCATCGACGAAAGCCCTGGCGATATCGGCGCGAACCTGCTCGCACAGGTTGCCGGCGTTGCGCACGGCGGTCAGCACGGCGGTCTTCAGTCCGCTGAAGCTGAAGTTCAGGTCGCCGCTGTGCAGCATCGGCCGCGGCAGCGTGAAACTGCCCGGGACCCCAAACTCGGCCAGGCGCGAGACCGCCGGCCCGCCGGGATAGCCGAGGCCGAGGAGCTGCGCCGTCTTGTCGAACGCTTCGCCTGCGGCATCGTCCTGGGTTTCGCCGAGCAGGCCATAGGCGCCGAAGCCGTCGACCCGCATCAGCTGCGTGTGACCGCCGGACACCAGCAGGGCAACAAAGGGAAACGCCGGCGTCGGCCGCGCCAGCAGCGGCGACAGCAGGTGGCCTTCCATGTGGTGCACGTCGATCACCGGGCGTCCGAGCGCAAACCCGAGCGCGTGGGCAAAGCCGGCGCCGACGAGGAGGGCGCCGACGAGCCCGGGCCCGGCGGTGACGGCGATGGCGTCGATCCGGCTCCGGTCGAGCCCGGCCCGGCGGAGCACCTGTTCGACCAGCGGCAAAAGCCGCCGGACGTGATCCCGCGACGCCAGTTCCGGCACGACGCCGCCGTAGTCGCGGTGCATGTCGACCTGCGAGTGCAACGCGTGCGCCAGCAGTCCGCGCTCCTCGTCGAGCAGCGCGACGCCGGTCTCGTCGCAGGAGGTTTCGATGCCGAGGACGATCATCGCGCGTCGGGGATGGGGGAAGGCGGACGCCGGGTCGCCATCGGCGCTGTCCGGGGCAGCAGTCTAGCCAAGCGATGCGACCCCCACCTCGCGGAGCGGAACCAGAGCCCCAGACACCGGCCGCCGCTGGCGACCGTGCTATATTCGCGCGCTTTCCGGCGCCGGGCTGTTCCGGCGAGCTTCCGTCCACGTCCACATGCCTACTGTCCGCGTCAAGGAAAACGAACCATTCGAGGTGGCGCTGCGCCGCTTCAAGCGAACGATCGAAAAGAGCGGCCTGCTCACCGAACTGCGGGCGCGCGAGTTCTACGAGAAGCCCACGGCCGAGCGCAAGCGGAAGAAGTCGGCGGCGATCAAGCGCCACTTCAAGCGGCTCCGCAGCCAGATGCTGCCCAAGAAGATGTACTGATTGCCGGCGCCGGCGTGCCGGCCGGATTGTTCGCCGCGAAGCGCGCCTCGATGGCGCGTTTCTCGTTTCTGCGCCGGAGATCCGGCGGACGCGCCGTCACCGGATCGCCGTCTTCACGCCCTCCCGGGGAGTCTCCACGATGAGCCTGAAGGACCGCATCACCGACGACATGAAGGCCGCCATGCGCGCCCGGGACGCCGGGCGCCTGTCGGCGATCCGCATGCTGCTGGCGGCGATCAAGCAGCGCGAGGTCGATGACCGCGTCGTCGCCGACGACGCACTGGTGCTGGCGACGGTGGAAAAGCTGATCAAGCAGCGCCGGGACGCGATCGCGCAGTTCCAGTCCGGCGGCCGCGCCGACCTGGCGGACAAGGAGAGCGCCGAGGTCGAGGTGCTCGCCGCCTACCTGCCTAGGCAACTGAGCGAGGCCGAGATCGCCGCCGCGGTCGATGCCGCAGTCGCCGAATCAGGGATGTCGGGCGCCGCGGCCATCGGCAAGGTGATGGCGCTGCTGAAGCCGCGCCTGGCCGGCCGCGCCGACATGGGCCGGGTTTCGGCGTTGGTCAAGGCGCGTCTGGCAGGCTGACGCCGGCCGTCCGGGGTCGTCCGCGGCCCGGCGCGACGATGCACAATCGGGCGCCAGATGCGCGAGCGTGAACCGTGATCCCGCCCGGATTCATCCAGGACCTGCTGGCCCGCGTCGACCTGGTCGACGTGATCGGCCGCCACGTGCAACTGAAGCGGGCGGGACAGAACTTCCTGGGACTGTGCCCGTTTCACGGCGAGAAGTCGCCGTCGTTCACGGTCAGTCCGAGCAAGCAGTTCTTTCACTGCTTCGGCTGCGGCGCCCACGGCACCGCGATCGGCTTCCTGATGGAGCATCGCGGCCTCGGCTTCGTCGAGGCCGTGCGCGAACTGGCGCAGCAGGTCGGCCTGACGGTGCCGGACCCGTCGCCCGCCGCGGCGCACGCGATCGGGCACCTGCGGGCGCTGACCGACCTGCTGCAGCAGGCGTCGGACTTCTACCGCCGCCAGCTCAAGGGCAGCGAGGACGCGATCGCCTACCTCAAGGGCCGGGGCCTGTCCGGGACCAGCGCCGCGCGGTTTGCGCTCGGCTACTCGCCCGACGCCTGGAACGCGCTGGCGGCGGCGTTCGACAGCTATGCCGAGCCGCAGCTCGTCGAGGCCGGGCTGGTGATCGACAACGACGGCAAGCGCTATGACCGGTTCCGCGGCCGGGTGATGTTCCCGATCCGCAGCCGGCGCGGATCGGTCATCGGCTTCGGCGCCCGCTCGCTCGACGGCTCGGAGCCGAAGTATCTGAACTCGCCCGAAACGCCGGTGTTCCACAAGGGTCGGGAGCTGTATGGCGTGTTCGAGGCGCAGGAGGCGATCCGCCGCCGGCGCCGGGTGATCGTCTGCGAGGGCTATCTGGACGTGATCCAGCTGGCGCAGTCCGGCATCGAGGAGTCGGTGGCGGCGCTCGGCACTGCCATCACCACACACCATATCGGCGAGCTGCTTCGTCTGTCCGAGCATGTGATCTTCGCCTTCGACGGCGACGCCGCCGGCCGGAAGGCGGCGCGGCGAGCGCTCGAAGCAGCCCTGCCGGTGCTGGCCGATACGCGTCGCATCGATTTTGTCTTCCTGCCCGAGGGCGAGGATCCGGACAGCCTCGTCAGGGCGCACGGGGCCGCCGCTTTCGAGGCCGAGCTCGGCCGCGCGTTGCCACTGTCACGCTGGTTCATCCGCGCGCTGTCCGAAGGCAAGGAGCTCGCCGATGCCGAGGGTCGCGCCGCCTTGCTGGCCGAAGCCAGGCCCATGCTGTCGGCGATGCCGGCCGGGGCCCTGCGGTTGCAGCTGGTGCGCGAACTGGCGGAAGTGGCGCGCAATGCTCCCGAGGACATCGACAACCTGTTCGGGCTGAAGCCCTGGCGCCGCCTGCCGGACCGGGGCGGCAGGACGAGGACCCCGTCGGCCGAGATCGCGGACCTGAAACAGCACATCCTGCAGCGGCTGCTGGCCTATCCCGGTCTCGCGGGCGAGTTCGACGCGGCGATCGCAGCCGAGTGCACCGACGGGCGCACGGAGGCCGATCGCCAGATCGCCGAGGTCTGGCGCTGCGCCTGCTCGACTCACGATCTGACCTCGGGCGCGTTGCAGGAACTGCTCGCCGACAGCGACTTCGCCGATGCCTACCGCGAGGCCGCCGCCCGGGAACTGAAGACGGGCGCCGAACTCGAAGTGGCGAGACTCGAACTTGCCGACGCGTTCGCCAAGCTGGAACTGCGACGCGTCAACAGCGAACTGGAGGCCCTCGCGGGGCGGCAGCAGCCCGACGCCGAGGTCCTGTCGCAGATCCGCGCCCTGTCCGAACGCCGCGCCCGATTGATGGCGGCCGGCGCCGAAAGCCATGACGCCGCGAGCCGATGAAGGCGGCGCCGTTGAGGGAATCCGGGTCGGGGCTGATACAATTTGCGGCTACTTCGCGGGCGTCGAGACCATTGCATTTCTGGCCGTGCAGACGAGCGCCGGGGGCGGTTCGGGTCCCGGCGGTGGTGCCCGCGCAGCCCGGATCGGCGCCTGTTCCGGCGCGGCCTGGCCTTTTTTCGATCCGCCACCATATTCCCCGGCAGGCGCAGGATCGGACCGGACGGACGCGAGACGAGGACGCAGCCCCGCCGGGCCGAGCGTCGTCGCGCGGTGTTTGACAGACCTTCAGAACGGGTAAGCGGATGGCACACAAGGTGATGGGCAGGCAATCGGCGAAGACGGCGGCTGCGAAGTCGAAGGCGACGGTTGCCGCCAGGAAGCCCGTCGCCGCCAAGCCAGCAGCGAGCAAGGCGAAGGCCGCGCAGGAGATTGTCGACAAGCGCAAGGCTGCCCCGGCGAAGGCGGCACCCGCGCCTTCGGCCGCCGCGGTCAAGGGCAAGCCCGGCCGCAAGCCGAAGGCGGCGGGCGAGGACAAGGTCATGCCGTCGGACACCCCCGATGCCGTCCCCGAGGCTGGCGACGACACCGTCGACGAGGCGGTCCAGGTCGCGGAGACGATGACCCCGCGGCAGCGGGCCAAGGATCGCCGGGCGAAGGAAAAGGCGCTGCAGGAGGCGCTCAAGCGCATGCCGCCGGGCCCACAGGAGGACTTCGAGGCCCGCCGCAACAAGCTCAAGGCGCTGATCAAGCTCGGCCGCGAGCGCGGCTTCCTGACCTACTCCGAGATCAACGACCACCTGCCGGACAACCTGGTCGACGCTGAGGCGATCGACGCCATCATCAGCACGTTC
>CAYLZU010000084.1:0-11023 GCA_964388005.1 uncultured Burkholderiaceae bacterium | reverse complement strand
GGAGATCCCGATGACGCAACGCCCGAACAACCTCGCGCTGCTCCGCCGCCGGCACGCGCTCCTGGCGCTGTCGGCGATCGGCGTTACCCCGATGGCGGCCGGCCAGTCCGCGGCGACGCGCATCACGCCGGGCCAGACCCTCGGTCCGTTCTATCCGCGCGACGCCCTCGAACGACCGCAGCAGACCGACGCCGACCTGCTCGTCTTCGACGGCGACACCCTGCTGTCGCGCGGCACGCCGCTGTACTTCACCGGCCGCGTCGTCAACCGGCTCGGGGTCGCGGTCGCGCAGGCGCCGGTGGAGATCTGGCAGTGCGACGCCAACGCCGTCTATCACCACCCCGCCGGAGGCGCCGTCTCCGAGCGCGACCCGCACTTCCAAGGCTACGGCATCGCGCTGACCGACGCCGAGGGCCGGTTCCACTTCCGCACCATCAAGCCGGTGCCCTACCCCGGCCGCACGGCGCACATCCACATCCGCGTCGCGCCGCGCGACGGCCGTGCGCTCGCCACCCAGCTCTATCTTCCGGACGAACCCGGCAACGGGCGCGACTTCCTGTACCGCCAGCTGTCGCGGGAGGAGCGGGCGGCGCTGACGCTGGCGCTGCGGACAACGCAGTCGACGCACCCGCTGGCGCGAGGCACGCAGGTCACGGCGACGTCCGAACTGATCGTCGCCTGATCCGGCCTCACGCGGTCGCCGGCGCCGTTCGCTGCGCGGCATCGTGCTCGCGCGCCCGCCGCGCCGCCAACCAGCCGAGCAGCGCGGCGACGCTGCCGGACAGGAACGCCGCCGACGGACCGAGCGCCGTCCACAGCCAGGCCGCCAGCAGGCTGCCGCCCGTTCCGCCAACGCCGTAGCCGATGCTGACGTACAGCGCCTGGCCACGCGCCGTCGCGCGGCCGTGGAACCAGCGCTGGATGGTGAGGATCGAGGCCGAGTGGTGCACGGCGAAGGTCGCCGCGTGCAGCATCTGCGCCACGACCAGCAGCACGACGACGTGGGCGGCCCCGGCGATCAGGGCGAAGCGCAGCGCTGCCAGCGCGAAGCTCGCCGCCAGCAGCGCGAACGGGTCGAAGCGGGCGAAGACCCGGCCCTGGACGAGAAAGAAACCGATCTCGACCACCACGCCCAGCACCCAGAACACGCCGATGGCGCTCTTGCTGTAGCCGAGCGCGGCCAGATGCAGCGAGAAGTAGGTGTACAGGGCGCCGTGGGCGAAGATCATCAGCAGCACCGAGAGGAAGAACCAGCGCACCCGCGGCTGCGCGAACAGGCCGCGCACCGACACCGGCGCATCGACATGCGGCGCGTGCGGCGCGTCGTGCACCAGCCGCGCCGAGCCCGCGGTGGCGGCGAAGAACGCAAGAACGATCCACGGGTGCACCGCGACGCCGACCCCGTCGAGCAGGACCCCGGTGCCGAGCACGGCGATGACGAAGCTGGTCGAGCCCCAGGCGCGCAGCCTGCCGTAGCTTCGCGCGGCGTGCGGGTCGCCGCGCAACCGGGTGGCGGTCATCGCCTCGACGATCGGAATCTGCGCGGTGAGGAAGAAGTTGACCGCGAACATCGTCAGCAGCAGGTAGCCGAAGCCGCCGGGAAACAGCACCGGCACGAAGCAGACCGCCGCCGCGACCGCGGTGAACTGCAGGATCCGCACGCGCTCGGTGGTCCGGTCGGCGAGCCAGCCCCACACGGTCGGGCCGAAGATGCGCATGCCCTGCGCCACCGCCATGACGACGCCGATCTCGGCCGCGCTCAGGCCGCGATGATCCAGGTACAGCGGCAGATACGGCGCCAGCGCGCCGACGCCGGCGAAGTAGGCGGCGAAGAACAGGCCGATCCGCCACGGCTGCCAGCCGGGCGAGGACGCTGGGGGCACGGTCAGGCCCGGGCCGGGATCGGCGCGACTTCGAGCCTGACGTCGCCGTTCTGCGCCCGGTGCAGCAGCGCGTGGTCCATCAGCACCAGCGCCAGCATCGCCTCGGCGATCGGCGTGGCGCGGATGCCGACGCAGGGGTCGTGGCGGCCGTGCGTGGCCACTGTCACCGCCTCGTTGCGGGCGTTGATCGAGCGCCGCGGCAGGCGGATGCTGGAGGTCGGCTTGATGGCGATCGAGATCTCCAGGTCCTGCCCGGTGGAGATGCCGCCCAGCACGCCGCCGGCATGATTGCTGGCGAAGCCTTCCGGCAGCAGCTCGTCGCCGTGCTGCGAGCCGGGCTGTGTGACGGCGGCGAACCCGGCGCCGATCTCGACGCCCTTGACCGCGTTGATGCCCATCATCGCGTAGGCGATATCGGCGTCGAGCTTGTCGTACAGCGGGCTGCCCAGCCCCACCGGCACGCCGGTGGCGCTGACGCGCACGCGCGCGCCGCAGGAGTCGCCGCTTCGGCGCAGCGCGTCCATGTGCGCCTCGAGCTGCGGCACGATGGCCGCGTTCGGCGCGAAGAAGGCGTTGTCGGCGGCCTCTTCCCAGCTCACGAACGGAATCTCGACCGGCCCGAGGCTCTGCATGCAGCCGCGGATCAGCGTGCCGTACTGGAGCCGCAGCCACTTCCTGGCCACGGCGCCGGCGGCGACCATCGGCGCCGTCAGCCGCGCCGACGAACGCCCGCCGCCGCGCGGATCACGCCGGCCGTACTTGCGCCAGTAGGTGTAGTCGGCGTGGCCGGGGCGGAAGGTGTCGACGAGATCGTCGTAGTCGCCCGAGCGCTGGTCCTCGTTGCGGATCAGGAGCGCGATCGGAGTGCCCGTGGTCTCGCCGCGGAAGACGCCAGACAGGATCTCGACCCGATCGGACTCGCGCCGCTGCGTCACGTGGCGCGAGGTGCCGGGCTTGCGCCGGTCGAGCTCCGGCTGCATGTCCTCGGCCGCCAGCGGCAGCCCGGGCGGGCAGCCGTCGATCACGCAGCCGATTGCCGGTCCGTGCGACTCGCCGAAGTTGGTGACGCAGAACAGGCGGCCGAAAGTCGATCCGGACATGGTGCGTCGATTCTAAGTGGCCGCCACCGATCAACGGCGCAGCACCGCCTCCGCGAGCGCCAGTCCGGACAGATAGGCGCCCTCGATCCGCGGCCCACCCAGCCAGTCGCCGGCCATGCCGATCCGGCGCTCGGGGTCCCACAGGCATCGCTGCGGCAGCGGATTGACCGGGGTCGCGTGACGCCACAGCTCGGCGTGCATGGCGACCGGATTCAGGCTGGTCCGCAGCCGCGCCGAGAACGAGCGGATGAGCCAGCGACAGGCATCCTGCGGCTCGATGTCGGCATAACGAAGCGACCACTGCGGCCGCGCATGCAGCACCCACCGCTCGGCGATGCCGGCCCTGCGGCCGCGTTCCGGCTTGGCGCTGTCCAGCGCCGCCCATCCCAGGATCGGATCGTCGTTGATGAACGCGCCGTCGAATCCGGCGCCGGTTTCCTGCGCCAGGGCCATCGTCACCGCCCAGCAGGGATCCCAGGTCACCGACCGCGCCAGGTCGACCAGCGGCGTCAGTCCCTCCAGCAGGTCGGCCGCCAGCGGCGACGGCAGCGCGACCAGCACGGTGTCGAACGGCGCCTGCCGCGCCGGCCGCCCCGCCTGATCGAGATGCCAGCCGTCGGGGCCGGGGTGGATGGCGTCGATCGCGGCCGAGCAGCGCACCTCGAGCCCATCGGCCAGCCGTGTCGCGAGCGTTCCCATGCCCGGCGTCCCGACATGGCGCTCGGCCGACGCCGTCTTGTCGACCAGGGCGCCATCGGCGAACGATCCGATGCGCCCGAACCAGCGCCGCGCGGCGCCCGCCGACTGCCAGCGCCGGACCTCGGCGATGAACCGCTCGTCGGTGGCGGTGAAGTACTGGGCCCCATGGTCGTAGGCGCCGCCGTGGTCAACACGCGTCGCCGCGCGGCCCCCCGGCGCCGGGCCGCGCTCGAACACCGCGACCGATGCGCCGGCGTCGCGCAGCGCGCGGGCGCAGGCCAGCCCGGCGATGCCGGCGCCGATGACGGCGCAGCGCAGCGTCGGCGTCAATTGCCGACCGGTTCCTGCTCCGGCCAGTCGCGGATGTAGGCCTTGAGCATGCGGTTTTCGTAGCTCTGCTCTTCGAGCACGGCCTTGGCGACGTCGTAGAACGACACCACGCCCATCAGCGTCGTGCCGTCGAGCACCGGCAGGTATCGCGTGTGGCCTTCGAGCATCACCCGCCGCAGGTCCATGACGTCGGTGTCCGGGCCGACCGGAGTCGGCCTGGCCATCGCCTTGCCGACGGCATCGTCGCCGACCGCGCCGCCGTTGGCGTGGATGGTCTTGATGACCTCGCGGAAGGTGAGCATGCCGACCAGTTCACCGCGGTCCATCACCACCACCGAACCGATGTCGTTCTCGGCCATGGTCTGGATCGCCGACCACAGGGTCGCCTCGGGCGCCACCGTGAACAGCGTGCTGCCCTTGACCCGCAGAATGTCCGCCACCTTCATTGCCGCCCCTCCCTGCACAGGACGAAGCCACCCTCTCCGATGCGGGCCGATGCTACGCCGACGTTCGTCGGCGGCAAATGCGCGGCGCCGCCGATCCCCTTTCGGGGGGGTATCGCCGGTGCTCGCGACGGGCACGGGTTCAGACGAGGCGACGCTTGAATCGCTCGACCTCGCGCATCACCGCCGCCCGCAGCGGCGGCTCCCAGACCGAGTGGCCGCCGTCGGGCACGACGATGTAGCGGACATCGGGCCAGGCGCGGGCCAGCTCGTCGGCACTGGCGATCGGGCAGATCATGTCGTAGCGCCCGTGCACGATCGCCGCCGGCAGGTGGCGGATGCGATGCATGCGCGCCAGCAGCTGCCCCGGCGCGAGAAAGCACTGGTGCGCGAAGTAATGCGCCTCGAGCCGCGCCAGCCCGATCGATTCGTCGGCGCAATGCCGCGCCAGTTCCGGATTCGGCAGCAGGGTCGAGCAGCCGGCCTCGTACTCGCTCCACGCACGGGCGAACGGCACCTGCACGCGCGCATCGGGATGGAACAGCCGCTTCAGGTAGCCGGCGAGCAGGTCGCCGCGCTCGGATGCCGGCAGCATGCCGGCGAAGCGGCGCCACGCCTCCGGAAAGACCTGCCGCAGCCCGTAGAGGAACCAGTCGATCTCGGCCTGCCGGCCGAGGAAGATGCCGCGCAGCACGAAGCCCGTGCAGCGGTCCGGGTGCGCCTGGCCGTAGGCCAGGGCCAGCGTGCTGCCCCAGGAGCCGCCGAACACCAGCCAGCGGCGGATGCCGAGGTACTCGCGCAGCCGCTCGATGTCGCGCACCAGATGCCGGGTCGTGTTCTCTCGCGCCTCGCCGAGCGGGGTCGAGCCGCCGGCACCGCGCTGGTCGAACAGCACCGCGCGGAAGACCTCCGGATCGAAGAAGCGGCGATGCTCGACCGAACAGCCGCCGCCCGGACCTCCGTGCAGGAACAGCACCGGCACCCCGGCGGGATTGCCGCAGGTCTCCCAGTACATCGTGTGCACTTCGTCCAGCGCCAGCATGCCCTGGTCATGCGGCTCCAGCGCCGGGTACAGCTCGGCGCGCACGTCGGTGCGCGTATCCATGCGTGGCATTATGCCGTCGGCCTCCGAGCGCTCCGCATCGGACCAAACGCGGATCCGGCATCCCGCCGCCCGTCATCGCCCGACCCATGAGCAGATACCCCGGATTCGACACCCTGGCGCTGCACGCCGGTCAGGCGCCCGACCCCGCCACCGGCAGCCGGGCGGTGCCGATCTACGCCACGACGTCGTTCTGCTTCGACGACTCCGAGCACGCCGCGGCTCTGTTCAACATGGAACGCGCCGGCCATGTGTACTCGCGCATCTCCAATCCGACGGTGGCGGTGTTCGAGGAACGGATGGCGGCGCTCGAACGCGGCGCCGGAAGCATCGCCACCGCCAGCGGCCAGGCGGCGCTGCACCTGGCCATCGCCACGTTGATGGGCGCCGGCCACCACATCGTCGCCAGCCGGGCGCTGTACGGCGGCTCGCACAACCTGCTCGCATTCACGCTGAAGCGCTTCGGCATCGACACCACGTTCGTCGATCCGCGCGACCTCGACGCCTGGCGCGACGCCATCCGGCCCGAGACGCGGCTGCTGTTCGGCGAGACGCTCGGCAACCCGGGACTCGACGTGCTCGACGTGCCGGCGGTCGCCGCCATCGCCCACGGGCATGGCCTGCCGCTGATGGTCGACAGCACCTTCACCACGCCGTACCTGATGCAGCCGGTGGAGCTCGGCGCCGACCTCGTCCATCACTCGGCGACCAAGTTCATCGGCGGCCACGGCACCGCCATCGGCGGCGTGCTGGTCGATTCCGGCCGCTTCGACTGGCAGGCGAGCGGCCGCTTCGACCTGCTCACCCGCCCCTACGAAGGCTTCCACGGCATGGTGTTCGCCGACGAGAGCACGGTGGCGCCGTTCCTGCTGCGGGCGCGGCGCGAGGGCCTGCGCGACTTCGGCGCCTGCATGAGCCCGCACACCGCGTTCCTGCTGCTGCAGGGCCTGGAGACGCTGCCGCTGCGGATGGCGCGCCACGTCGACAACGCGCGCAGGGTGGTCGCCTTCCTCGCTGCCCACCCGCAGATCGAGTCGATCGCCTATCCGGAACTGCCGTCGCACCCGGACCATGCGCTGGCGCAACGGCTGCTGCCGAGGGGTTGCGGCTCCGTGTTCAGCTTCAACCTCAAGGGTTCGCGCGCCGCCGGCCGGACCTTCGTCGAGTCGCTGCAGGTGTTCTCGCACCTGGCCAACGTCGGCGACGCCAAGTCGCTGGTGATCCATCCGGCCTCGACCACCCACTTCCGCGTGCCCGACGACGAACTGGCGGCCGCCGGCATCACCCAGGGGACGATCCGGCTGTCGATCGGCCTCGAGGATCCTGCCGACCTGATCGACGACCTGACGCGGGCGCTGAAGGCGGCGTCGAAGGTGGCGTGAGTGGAGCTCGGCCTTCCCGGCAGCCGCATCTACGCCTACAGCGGCGGCAGGCCGTTCGATTCCGCGGCGCCGGGTGTCGTGTTCATCCACGGCGCGCAGCACGACCACAGCGTCTGGATCCTGCAATCCCGCTGGCTGGCGCACCACGGCTTTGCCGTGCTCGCGGTCGATCTGCCGGGCCATGGGCGCAGCGACGGGCCGGCGCTGCCGTCGGTCGAGGCCATCGGCGAGCGGCTGGCGGCGGCGCTCGAACCGCTCGCCAGCCCGCGCCTGCTGCTGGCCGGCCACAGCATGGGGTCGCTGATCGCGCTGGAATGCGCGCGCCGGCTGGCGGCGCGGGTGGCCGGGGTCGCGCTGCTCGGCACCGCGGCGCCGATGCGCGTGTCCGAGGCGCTGCTGGCGGCGACCCGCGACGATCCGACAGCGGCGATGGACATGATCAACGTCTGGTCGCACAGCCCGGCGCTGGCGCCGTTCGCGGCGCGCCCGGGCTGTCCGGCGCCGGGCTTCAACGTCGTCTGGCAGAACCTGCGGCTGATGCAGCGCATTGCCGACCGCAACGGTGCCGATGTGCTGCCGCTCGACTTCGCCGCCTGCAACGCCTACGCAGCGGCGACCGAGGCGGCGCGGGCTCTCGCCTGCCCGGTGCTGTTCATCCTCGGCGCCCGCGACCAGATGACGCCGCCGAAGGCGGCGCGGACGCTGATCGATGCCTGCGCCCGGCCGCAGGTCGAGCTGCTGCCGGCCACCGGCCACGCGATGATGGCCGAGAACCCCGACGGCGTCCGGCGGGCGCTGGCCGCGTTCGCACGACAGGTCTTCGCCGGCGTCGCCGCCTGACCGGGCGGTGAGTCTCGACGCCGTCAACTGGGACACCTACTGGCTGTACGTCGCCACCGAGGCGGCGCTGTCGCTGTCTCCCGGCCCGGCGGTCGCCCTCGTCATCGCCTACGGCCTGGCGCAGGGCGCGCGCCGCTCGGTGTGGGCCAGCCTCGGCATCCTGTCGGCCAACGGGCTGTACTTCGCGCTCTCGGCCACCAGCCTCGGCGCGCTGCTGGTGGCCTCGGAGACCTTCTTCACCGCCGTCCGCTGGTGCGGCGCCGCCTACCTCGTCTACTTGGGCCTGGCGGCGCTGCTCGGCCGGCCGTCGCCAATCACGGTGTCGAATTCGGCGGCGCGCGGCCGCTCGCCATGGTCGACCTATCTTTCGGGCCTGACGCTGCAGCTGGCGAACCCGAAGACGCTGGTCTTCTTCGTCGCCATCCTGCCGCAGTTCGTCGACCCGAGGCTGCCGATCGGGGCGCAGATGCTCTGGCTGGCGGCCGGCTCCGTCATTCCGGAGTTCTTCATCCTCGCCGCCTACGGCTTCGCCGCATCGCGCGCGGCGCGGCTGGCGGCCGATCCCCGCTTCGCCCGCATCACCGACCGTGCCGCCGGCGCGCTGGTGCTGGCCGCGGCGGCGATGGTTCTCGCCGTGTCCCGCGGCTGATCCGCGGGCAAACACGTAGCGTCCGCCGTCGTCGCCTTCGCGATACCGCTTCGTATACTCCCGTCCCAGGACGGCCGGCTCGAACCGACCGCCGGTTGCATCGAACAACTTTCAAGGAGAGCTCCCCATGACAATTCGCAAGCTTCTCGGCGGCCTCCTGGTCGCGGCCGCCGGGCTGGCGCTGGCGAGCGGCGTCGCCGCGCAGCAGAAGTTCATCAACGTCCTCACCGGCGGCCAGGCCGGCGTGTACTACCCGCTCGGGGTGGCGCTGAGCCAGATCTACGGCAAGGCGATGCCCGATGCCAAGGCCAGCGTGCAGGCGACCAAGGCGTCGGTCGAGAACCTGAACCTGCTGCAGGCCGGCCGCGGCGAGATCGCGCTGACCCTCGGCGACTCGCTGTCGGATGCCTGGAAGGGCGTCGAGGACGCCGGCTTCAAGACCAAGCTCGACAAGCTGCGCACCGTCGCCGGCGTGTACTCCAACTACATCCAGATCGTCGCCAACGCCGACTCCGGCATCAGGACCCTGGCTGACCTGAAGGGCAAGCGCATCTCGGTCGGCGCGCCGCGTTCGGGAACCGAGCTGAACGCGCGCGCGATCCTGAAGGCGGCCGGCCTGTCGTACTCGGACTTCGCCAAGGTCGAATACCTGTCGTTCGCCGAGTCGGTCGAGCTGATGAAGAATCGCCAGCTCGACGTGACGCTGCAGTCGGCGGGTCTCGGCGTGGCCTCGATCCGCGATCTCGCCACCGCGATCAAGATCGTCGTCGTGCCGATCCCGGCCGAAGTCGTCGCCAAGGTCGGCGACGCTGCCTACACCGCGGGCACGATCCCGGCCAATACCTACAGCGGCCAGACCGAAGCGGTGCCGACGGCGACGATCAAGAACTTCCTCGTCTCGCACACCGGCGTGCCCGACGACGTCGTCTACGCGATGACCAAGTCGATGTTCGACAACCTCGACACGCTGGTGGCGGCGCACTCGGCCGCCAAGGGCATCGTCCGCGACGAGGCGATCAAGTCGCTGCCGGTGCCGCTGCACCCCGGCGCCGAGCGCTACTACCGCGAAGTGGGCCTGCTGAAGTAGCCTCCGGCAGGCGCCGCCCGCGCCCCGTCCGCCGGCGGGGCCGCGACGACCGGCAAGTGGCACAGCGGGGGCTGTGCCATTTTTCTTCGCGCCCTCGAACCGAAGGTCCGACATGACCGCGAGCTCCGCCCCTTCCGCCGAGGGCCACGCCGGCACCCCGGCGTTCACCAGGGCAGTATTCCTGGCCGCGGTCATCTTCTCGAGCTTCCAGGTCGTCACCGCCGCGTTCGCGCCGCTGTCGAGCCCGGTGGTGCGGGCGATCCACGTCGGATTCCTGCTGCTGATGACCTTCACCCTGTATCCGCCGCTGGGGCACCGCTGGCTCGGCTGGCTGATCGGCGCCGCCGCCTTCGCCGCCGGGCTGTACCACTGGGTGTTCGAGGCCGAGCTGGTGCAGCGCGCCGGCGACCTCACCACCGCTGACTACGTGGTCGGCATCGTCTCGATCGTGCTGGTGTTCGAGGCGGCGCGGCGCGTGATGGGGATCGCGCTGCCGATCATCTGCGCCGTGTTCCTGGCCTACGCGCTGTTCGGCCAGTACCTGCCGGCGCCGTTCACCCACCGCGGCTATGGCCTCGATCAGATCGTCGGCCAGATCGGTCTCGGCACCGAAGGCATCTACGGCACGCCGACCTTCGTCTCGTCGTCGTACATCTTCCTGTTCATCCTGTTCGGCGCGTTTCTCGAACAGGCGGGGATGATCAAGCTGTTCACCGACTTCGCCCTCGGACTGTTCGGCCATGCCAAAGGCGGGCCGGCCAAGGTCTCGGTCGTCTCCTCGGGGCTGATGGGGACGATCAACGGCTCGGGAGTGGCCAACGTCGTTACCACCGGCCAGTTCACGATCCCGCTGATGAAGCGCTTCGGCTACAAGCCGGCGTTCGCCGGCGGGGTGGAGGCCACCTCCAGCATGGGCGGCCAGATCATGCCCCCGGTGATGGGCGCGGTCGCCTTCATCATGGCCGAGACGCTGAACGTTCCCTATGTGGAGATCTGCATCGCAGCCGCGGTGCCGGCGGTGCTGTACTTCCTCACCGCCTTCGTGATGGTGCATCTCGAAGCCGGGCGCGCCAACCTGCTCGGAATGCCGAAGGAGGAGTGCCCGAACCCCTGGGAAGCGGTGCGCCTGCGCTGGTACCTGGTGCTGCCGCTGGCGGTGCTCGTGTTCCTGCTGTTTTCCGGCTACACGCCGCTGTTCTCCGGCATGGTGGCGCTGGCACTGACCGTGGTGCTGATCTTCGGCGCCGCGCTCTCCGAGCGCTTCGGCCCGGTGCCGCTGCGCATCGCCTTCTGGGTGCTGATCGCGCTCGCCTGCTCGGCGTTCTTCCGCTGGGGCATCAGCGCCGTCATGGCGGTGATCGCCGTGCTCGCCGTCACGCTGGCCCTTGTCAGGGGCGGCAGCGCGACCCTGAAGTCGGCCGTCGAGGCAATGGCCAACGGCGCCCGCCACGCGTTGCCGGTCGGCGTGGCCTGCGCGCTGGTCGGCGTGATCATCGGCGTGCTGACGC
>CAYLZU010000083.1:0-11097 GCA_964388005.1 uncultured Burkholderiaceae bacterium | reverse complement strand
TACGCCGCAGAACATCGTCATCGGCGGCATCAGCGGCGCCATGCCGCCGGTGCTCGGCTGGGCGGCAATGACCGGCGACGCGCCGGCGCAGGCCTGGCTGCTGGCGCTGATCATCTTCGTCTGGACGCCGCCGCACTTCTGGTCCCTGGCGCTGTATCGCCTCGACGACTTCCGCAGGTCGGGCCTGCCGATGCTGCCGGTGACGCACGGCGAGCGCTTCACCCGCCTGCACATCCTGCTTTACACGGTGATCCTGGTGGCCACGACGACGCTGCCGTACACGATCCGGATGTCCGGGGTGCTGTACCTCCTCGCGGCGCTCGGGCTCGGCGCCGGGTTTCTCGCCTATGCGTGGAGGCTCTACCGGCGCTACAGCGACCGGCTCGCCCGAGCGACGTTCAATTACTCGATCGTCTACCTCGCGGCGCTGTTCGCGGCGCTGCTGGTGGACCACTATCTCACCGGCTGACCGCCGGCGAGACTGCGCCCGCGGCCGCCGCGCCATGAAGCGACTCGTCGCACTCGCTTCGCTGCTGCTCGCTCTCGCCTGCTCGAAGCAGGGATTTCACAACGTCGACATCACCGGCGCCAACTACGCCAACGACTTTGCGCTGACCGACCATAACGGCGTCCGCCGCACACTGGCCGATTACCGCGGCAAGGTGGTCGTGATCTTCTTCGGCTTCACGCAGTGCCCCGACGTCTGCCCGACGACGCTGCAGGAAATGGCCGAGGTGCGGCGTGCGCTCGGTCCCGGCGCGGATCAGCTGCAGGTGCTGTTCGTGACCATCGATCCGCAACGCGACACGCGCGAGGTGCTGGCGCAGTACGTCCCCGGCTTCGACCCGAGCTTCGTCGGCCTGTATGGCACGCCCGAGGAGATCGCGAAGACCGCGAAGACCTTCAAGGTCTTCTACCAGAAGGTGCCGGGCCCGACCGAGACCTCGTACACGATGGACCACACCGCGGGCAGCTATGTGATCGACAAGTCGGGCCAGCCGCGGCTGTTCCTCAGGCACAACCAGGGTGCGGCGCCGATCGTCGCCGATTTGCGCCAGCTGCTCTGACCCGGACAGCCGTCACTGCAGGGCGCCGGTTTCGGCGTTGACGGCGACGTGGCTTGCGAGAACCGTCGCGCAGGGCGCCGCCGGGGCGATGCCGAAAGCGCGCCGGACGGCCTCGTCGAGATCGAGTTCGAAACCGATGAAGAGGCTGACGTCGGCGTTGGCGTAGGCCTCGCGCGAGTACCGCGCTGCGCCGGTGTCGAGGACAGCATGCGGTTCGAAGGGATCGAACACCACCCAGTCGCCGGCCCCGGCCGGGACCCTGACGCCCGATCGCGAGAAGACGATCTCCCGCCTGGGGCCGCCGGCGCACCAGGCGCCGAACAGGACGTTGCCGTAGTGCGCGTCATTGTGGAAGAAGGCGCCCCGGCACGCATACCACTCGAACCTCGCGCGCAAGGACTGGCGCAGCGGCATCGGCAGCGCCGCCGCCAGCGCGGCATGCACGCTCCGGTCCTCGAAGCGGCCGAGCCCGACGACCCGACCGGGTGCTGTCACCGAACCTGTTTCGGAGAGGGCGACCGAAGGGAGCGGAAGCGTGCCGACGAGCAGCCGGGATGCGGCGCCCCGATCGGCGGCCCCGCTACAGCGACAGACGGCGGGCCCGCCGCCGATCTCGATGAATGCGGTTCGAACCGCCGCCCCAAAAAAAGAACCCCGCAGGGGGGTGCGGGGTTCTGAAATCCGCCTCTTCGGAGGAGAGGGGGGAGGAGGAGAGGCGGACACTGCAAGGAGCACCAACCAGCGGAAGCACCAACCAGACTTAAGCCGATGCCTCGAGCGCCGTTCTTAGCTTCTGCAAGGCTTTGACCTCGATCTGCCGAATCCGTTCCGCGGAGACGCCGAACTCGCCGGCGAGATCGTGCAACGTCGCCGTGCCGACGTTGCCGTCCGCATCCTCGTCCAGCCAGCGGGCCTCGATGATGCGGCGGCTGCGGTCATCCAGACGCCCCAGGGCACGCCGGACGCCGTCGGTCTGCATCAGTTCGTACTGACGGCGCTCGAGAACCTGCGTCGGCTCGGCATCCGGGTCGGTGAGGTACGCAATCGGCGCGAACTCCTCCTCGCCGTCATCGTTGCGACCCTCCAGGGAGAGGTCGGCCCCGGTCATCCGCGTTTCCATCTCCGCCACTTCGTTCGGCTTCACGTTCAGCTCGCGGGCGATGTGCGCCACCTCCTCCTGGGACATGGTGCCCAGGCCTTGCTTCATGCTGCGCAGGTTGAAGAACAGCTTGCGCTGCGCCTTGGTGGTGGCCACCTTGACCAGCCGCCAGTTGCGGAGGATGAATTCGTGGATCTCGGCCTTGATCCAGTGCAGCGCGAACGAAACCAGGCGAACGCCGCGTTCCGGATCGAAACGCTTGACCGCCTTCATCAGGCCGATGTTGCCTTCCTGGATCAGGTCGGCGTGCGGCAGCCCGTAACCCAGATAGTTCCGGGCAACCGAAACGACAAGCCGCAGGTGCGACAACACCAGTTGCCGGGCAGCATCGAGGTCGTCGCGCTCCCGGAAGGCCCGCGCCAGAGCCAGTTCCTCGTCGGCCGTCAGCATCGGAACCTGATTGACGGCCGTGATGTACGCGTCCAGGTTGCCGAGGCTCCCCGGGTGCAGGGCAAGCGCGCCGCCGTTCAGGGGCACCAACGAAGTCTGTTTCGCCATCCAGCAATCTCCTTTGCATCAAATGTTAGCACTCAGACTTGCCGAGTGCCAACGCATAGACCAGCGTCAGGCGAGTTGGTTCGAGATCTCACGGGCCGACCTATCTTGTTGATATTTGACATTTTATACTGTGAGCCAGCACTCACATCACTGGCTTTGGTCTGGGTGTTGCCGAGGTGGGCAAGCGCCCCGGCTTAAGGGAAGCAGGTCGCCGTCGGGTTGTCGGCCCGAGGTCTGGCTGTCCCGGAGGCGGCGCCCGCGCACATCGGCCCTGCGGCGTGCGTCCGCCAGCAGGGTCGCCCAATAGGTCGCCGGGTCAGCTACCGGATGACCCTCCTTTCGACACTGCCGGGATTCGATCCTTGGACGCTCCGGTGGCCTGCTGCGGACGTCCCTCGCTGCGGTGTCGGGTTGGCAGCCGCCGCGCGCTACAGTCCTTGGTCCCGGGGCTGGTCACTCATGTCATCGTCGCGTCATTCCGGCTGCCTATGGTCAAGCGAGAACAGCGCAACCCGAAACGCAAGGACTCCCCGATCGCAGCCCGCGCGCGGACGGCGGCCGCCCCCTCGCCGGAGCGTTTCCTCGACCGCGAACTGTCGCAGCTCGCCTTCAGCGATCGTGTGCTGGCCCAGGCGGCGCGCGAGGACGTGCCGCTCGCGGAGCGGCTGCGGTACGTGTGCATCGTCTCGTCGATCATCGACGAGTTCTTCGAGGTCCGGATCTCCGACCTGGTCGACGAGATGATGGATTCGGGCGGCTGGGGTCCGGCGGCGCCGCAATGGGAAGCGTTCGTCCGCATCTCGGATCGCGCGCATGCGCTGGTCGACCGCCAGTACCAGATCTTCAACCAGGTGATCGCGCCGGCGCTGGCGAAGCGCCGCATCGTCATCCTCAGTCACGCGCAGCGCAGCGCGCCGCAGCGCAAGTGGGTCCGGGAGTACTTCGAGCGCGAGGTTCGGCCGCTGCTGTCGCCGATCGGGCTCGACCCGTCGCACCCGTTCCCGCTGCTGATGAACAAGGCGCTGAATTTCATCGTCCAGATCGAGGGCAAGGACGCCTTCGGCCGTCCTTCGTCGACGGCGGTGCTGAAGGTGCCGCGGGTGCTGCCGCGGGTGATCCCGCTGCCGGCCAGGCTGGCGCCGGGTCAGCAGGCGTTCGTGATGCTGTCGTCGGTGATCCGCGCCCATCTGGCGGACGTCTTCCCCGGTCGCGCCGTGCCGGGCTTTTCGCAGTTCCGCGTCACCCGCGACTCGGACCTGTGGGTCGACGAACGCGAGGTGAAGAATCTGCGCCAGGCGCTGCGCATGGAGCTGACGCAGCGTCACTTCGGGGTCGCGGTGCGCCTGGAGGTCCTGCGCACCTGTCCGCCGCACCTCGAAGCGCTGCTGCGCGAGCAGTTCGCCCTGCCGCAGGAGGCGGTGTACCGGGTCGATGGACCGGTGAACCTGGTGCGGCTGAACGAACTGGTCGATCACCTGAAGCAGCCGGACCTGCGCTGGCCGCCGTTCGTCCCCGCGTGGCCGGCGAAGCTGAAGCTCGGCGCCGATTTCTTCGAGCGGCTGCGCGCCGGCGACCTGCTGCTGCACCACCCGTTCGAGAGCTTTGAGCCGGTGATCGAGTTCCTGCGCCAGGCGGCCTCCGATCCCAAGGTCGTGGCGCTGCGCATGACGCTGTACCGCACCGGCGCCTCGTCGATCCTGGTCGACCTGCTGATCGAAGCGGCGCGGCGCGGCAAGGAGGTCACCGTCGTCGTCGAGCTGAAGGCGCGCTTCGACGAGGAGGCGAACATCGGCCTCGCGGAGCGCCTCGAAAAGGAGGGCGCGCAGGTCGTCTATGGCGTGGTCGGGCTGAAGACGCACGCCAAGCTGCTGCTGGTGATTCGCCGCGAGCCCAGCGGCAGGCAGCAGAAGCTGGTCCACTACGCGCACCTGGGCACCGGCAACTACCATCCGACCACCACCAAGCTGTACACCGACTTCGGAATGCTCACCGCCAACCCGGCGATCTGCCGCGACGTCGAGCGGGTGTTCATGCACCTGACCAGTCTCGCCAAGGTCGAGAAGCTCACCCACCTGTGGCTGGCGCCGTTCGCGCTGCACAAGCAGGTGCTGGCGGCGATCGCGCGGGAGGCGGACTGGGCGAGGAAGGGCAAGCCGGCCCGGATCATCGCCAAGATGAACGCCATGATCGACGAGGCGACCATCAACGCGCTGTATGCGGCCTCGGCGGCGGGCGTGCGCATCGACCTCGTCGTCCGCGGCGCCTGCGCGCTGCGGCCGGGGGTCAAGGGACTGTCGGAGAACATCTCCGTGCGCTCGATCGTCGGCCGGCTGCTCGAACACCACCGCATCTACTACTTCCGCAACGGCGGCGCCGATGACGTGTACCTGTCGAGCGCCGACTGGATGGGACGGAATCTGTTCCGCCGCATCGAGGTCGCCTGGCCGGTGCTCGATTCCAGTCTTAGGCGGCGGGTGATCGACGAGGGCCTGAAGCCCTACCTGGAAGACACCGCCGAAGCGTGGCTGCTCGGCGCCGACGGGACCTATCAGCCACCCAGGGGCGGCGCGTCGGCGCGCAGCGCGCAACGGTGGCTGCTCGAAACGCTGGCCGAATCGGCTTAGGCTGCGCCGCATGGACCTGCTGCTCTGGCGACACTGCGAGGCCGAACCCGGCGAACCGGACCTCGGCCGCGAACTGACCGGCAAGGGCGAGAAACAGGCGCGCCGCGTCGCGGCCTGGCTGCATGCGCATCTGCCCGATTCGGCGCGCATCCTGGTGAGCCCGGCGCGGCGGGCGCAGCAGACGGCGGCGGCGCTCGCCGAACTGGCGCCGCGCAAGGTGAAGACGGTCGATGCGCTGGCACCCGGCGCCAGCGCCGAGGACGTGCTTCGCGCCGCCCGCTGGCCCGATGGCAAGGCGGCGATCGTCGTCGTCGGTCACCAGCCCACGCTCGGCTGGGTGGCGAGCCGGCTGCTGACCGGCGCCGAGGCCGACTGGCCGATCAGGAAAGGCGGCGTCTGGTGGTTCAGCTCGCGCGACCGCGACGGCCTCGAACAGGTGCTGCTGCGCGCCGTGATCGGCGCCGACCTGGTCTGATCGGCGCGCCGGTGTCCACCTTCAAAGCGGCCTGACGGTCAGCTTCTGGCCGACCCGCTCCCACTGGCCGGCTTCCTCCTCGAGCAGGAACTGGGTCAGCGGATGCCGCGCCAGCCAGTCGCCGTCGAGCCGCAGTTCGAACGATCCGCGGCGGCCACTGACGGTCCACTTCGGCAACTGCATCGGCCGCCGCGCGTGGCAGAAGATCACCGCCAGCCGCAGCGCCAGGATCTTGGCCGCGCGCGACGGGTCGGTGAGCGCGTCGGACACCTTGCGCAGGTTGCCGCGCTGGGCAAGGATCAGGGTCGCAATCCGCTTCTGGTCGGTGGTCGAGAAGCCGGCGAGATCGGCGTTGCCGACCAGGTAGGCGCCGTGCTTGTGATGGTCGGCATGCGAGATCGCGAAGCCGACCTCGTGCAGCGCCGCCGCCCATCCCAGGCGCTTCACGTCCTCCTCCTCGGCCTGCGGATCGAGCGCGTCGTGCAGCTGGCGCGCGATGGCGGCCACCTGCTGCGCCTGCGCCCGGTCGACGTCGAATCGCTTCTGCAGCCGCGTCACGGTCGCGTCCCGCAGGTCGTGCCGTTCGCGGCGGCCAAGCAGGTCGTACAGCACGCCGAGCCGCAGGCCGCCGCGCGCCGGCGTCATTTCGGTGATGCCGAGCGACTCGAAGATTGCGGCCAGAACCGCCACTCCTCCGGCGAGCACCTGCGCCCGCTCCGGCTTGATTCCCGGCAGCCTCAGCCTTCTGATGTCGCCGGCCCCGATCAGCCGCTGGCGCAGGTTCAGCAGCGACGCCGCGGTGATGACGCTGCCGTCGCCCCAGTTCGACTGGCGGATCAGTTCGGCGATAGCGCCGACGGTACCGCTGACCCCGAACGCCTCGCTCCAGCGGGCGCGGGAGAACACGGTCACCGCCTCCTCGATCTCCGCCGCCGCCGCCACCTGCGCGCGGCGGAAGTTGCCGCGGTCGAGCAGCCCGTCGGCGAAGAAGCGAAGCGTGGTATTGACGCAGCCGACCTTGAACGACTCGGCCGCGGCCGCCTCGAAGCCCGTGCCGACGATCAGCTCGGTCGACGCGCCGCCGATGTCGACCACCAGCCGCGCCTCCTTCGACGGCGGCGCCGAGTGCATGCAGCCCTCGAAGGTGAGCCGCGCCTCTTCGCGCCCGGAAATGATGTCGATCGGATAGCCGAGGGCGTGCTGCGCGTCGATCAGGAACTCGTCGCTGTTCGGCGCCTCGCGCAGCGTCTGCGTGCCGACGGCGCGGACCTGCGCCACCGGCAGCCCGCGCAGGCGTTCGTTCATCCGCGCCAGGCACTCGCAGGCGGCGTCGATCGCCCTGCGGGAGATGCGCAGGTCGGGGCCGACCCCCGCGGCCAGGCGGACCGTCTCCTTCCAGTAGCCCTGCAGTTCGATGTGGCGGCCGTGCGCCCGGCCCATCTGCAGGCGGAAGCTGTTCGAGCCGAGGTCAACCGCGGCCAGCTGCATGCCGCGCGCGCGTCACGAAGGTCATGGTGGAGGCGATTCTAGGCGGCGCCGTCGACCGGAAACGGCCCGACGCTTGACTTCGATCACGTGATCGCAGCGAAGGCGCGGATCGCAGGCCCGGCTGTCGTGCCGCCGATGCACTGACGAGACACGGTCGCGCCTTCATTTGATCTGACGCAGAGCACTTCCGGCGCCTGCTGCGGCACCATCGGCGCATGGGAACCATGAATGACGCGCGACTCGCCAGGCTCGCGGCGCCGCGCCTGGCGCGCGAACTGAGGACCATCCGGGCGATGTTGCGCATCGCCTGCCGCGACCGGCACGGCACCGTCGCCGGGCTGTGCGCGGACTGCGCCGCACTCGCCGACTACGCGGCCAAACGCCTCGCCCTCTGTCCGTACGGCGCCGACAAGCCCACCTGTGCCAATTGCCGGATTCACTGCTACGGACCACGCCAGCGCGAGCGGGTGCGCGACCTGATGCGCCACGCCGGACCGAGAATGCTCTGGCGGCATCCGTATCTCGCCGTCATGCACATCGTCGACGGCCGGCGGCCGACGCCGCCGCGGCCGAACGAGACTGCCGCGGCGGAAGCGGCCGCCCCGGCACCTGCCGCCCGGGCGGCCGCCGACCCGGAACGCTGACGGCAGCCGATCAGTCGGCGCCGACGAGCGCCGCCGCGAAGCGCTCGGCGACGAAGGGCTGCAGGTCTTCCAGCTTCTCGCCGACGCCGATGAAGTAGATCGGCAGCGGCCTTCCGCGCCGCTCGCGCGCGATGGCCGCCAGCACGCCGCCCTTGGCCGTGCCGTCGAGCTTGGTGATGATGAGCCCGGTCAGCCCCACCGCCTCGTCGAAGGCACGCACCTGCGCCAGCGCGTTCTGGCCGTTGGTGCCGTCGAGGACCAGGATCACCTCGTGCGGCGCGCCCTCCAGGCTCTTGCCGATCGAGCGCTTCACCCGCTTCAGTTCGTCCATCAGGTGCAGCTGCGTCGGCAGGCGGCCGGCGGTGTCGGCGATCAGCACGTCGATGCCGCGCGCCCGCGCCGCCGCCACGGCGTCGAACACGACCGCCGCCGGGTCGCCGCTCTTCTGCGCGATCACCTCCACGCCGTTGCGCTGGCCCCAGATCGCCAGCTGCTCGCGCGCCGCGGCGCGGAAGGTGTCGCCGGCGGCGAGCAGCACCGTCTTGTGCTGATCGGCGAGCCAGTGCGCAAGCTTGCCGATCGACGTCGTCTTGCCGGCGCCGTTGACGCCGGCGACCATCATCACCAGCGGCCTGGCTCGGGCCAGTTCGATGCGCGCCTCGCACGGCGCCAGCAGCGCGGCCAGTTCGTCGCGCAGCGCGTCGCGCACCTCGGCCGGCGTCTTCAGCCCCTTCAGCTTGATGCGGTCGCGCAGCGCCGCCAGCAGCTCCGTGGTCGTCGCCGAGCCGCAGTCGGCGCCGAGCAGCGCCACTTCCAGGTCGTCGAACAGCGCGTCGTCGATCACGCCGCCGGAGAACACGCCGACGATGTTCACGCGTGTCCGCTCCAGGCCCTTCTTCAGCCTGGCGAGCCAGCCACCTTTCTCCGTGCTCATGCTTGCTGCGAGAATCCGCCGTCCGTCGACGAGGGGGCGCAGTTTAAGTGAGCCGCAACGCACGCCCGCCGCGAGCACGACCGCCCGCCGCGGCGCGAGCGCCGCAGCAGGTGCGGATCATCGGCGGCGCCTGGCGGCGCACGCCGATCCCGGTGGGCGAAGTGCCGGGCCTGCGGCCGTCGCCCGATCGCGTGCGCGAGACGCTGTTCAACTGGCTGGGACACCTGCGGCCCGACACCGAGTCGTTGCGCGGCCTCGATCTGTTCGCCGGCACCGGCGCGCTCGGCTTCGAGCTCGCCTCGCGCGGCGCGGCCAGGGTAGTGCTGGTCGAGCGCCAGCCGCGGCTGCTCGAGGCACTTCGCGCCCTTCAGGGCAGGCTCGGCGCGACGCAAGTCGAGATCGTCGCCGGCGACGCGCTCGCCGTGGCCGCGCGCCTGCCGCGCGCCGGCTTCGACATCGTCTTTCTCGATCCGCCGTTCGGTGCCGGCGTGCTGTGGCCGGCGATCGAGGCATCGATACCGCTGCTCGCCGCCGGCGGCCTCATCTACGCCGAGTCCGATGCGCCGATCACGCCGGCCGACGCGGACATGCGCGGGCTCGACATCGTGCGCGCCGGCCGCGCCGGCCGCGTCTGTTTCCATTTGCTGCAAGCGCGCAATGCCTGAATAATCCCCGGCCGGACGGGGCGCCGGCCGGCGCTGGGGGAAAAGCAATGGTCGTCGCGGTCTATCCGGGCACGTTCGACCCGCTCACGCGCGGGCATGAGGATCTGGTGCGCCGCGCGGCGGGGCTTTTCTCCAAGCTGGTGGTCGGCGTCGCCGACAGCCGCACCAAGGGACCTTTCTTCTCCTTCGACGAGCGGCTGACCATCGCCCGCGAGGTGCTCGGCCACTATCCGAACGTCGAGGTGGCGGGCTTCCGCGGCCTGCTGCGCGACTTCGTGCGCGAGCACCAGGCGCGGGTGATCGTGCGCGGCCTGCGCGCGGTCTCCGACTTCGAATACGAGTTCCAGCTCGCCGGCATGAACCGTTACCTGCTGCCCGACGTCGAGACGATGTTCCTGACGCCGTCGGACCAGTACCAGTTCATCTCCGGCAGCATCGTGCGCGAGATCGCCATGCTCGGCGGCGACGTCAGCAAGTTCGTGTTCCCGTCGGTCGAGCGCTGGCTGAAGGCCAAGCTGGAGCAGATGGGGCGCACCGAAGGCAGCTGAGCGCAGAGCCGCGCGCCCGGCCCGAGGGGCGGTTGAAGCGCGAGCGCATCGAGGTCGTCGACGCGCTGCGGGCGCTGGCGCTGGCCGGCATCCTGCAGGTCAACATCCAGTCGTTCGTCTGGGGCGCTGGCGATCCTCTCGGCTTCTTCATCGAGCCGCCGGGCCTCGCGGACACGGTGGTCTACCTGCTGATCGCGACCTTCGTCTCGACCAAGTTCCTGTCGATCTTCGCCTTCCTGTTCGGGCTCGGCTTCGCGCTGCAGTGGCGGTCGCTGCGGCGGCGGTTCGATGCCGCGCCCGCGCGCGCCGCCTACCGGCGCCGGCTGGCGTTTCTGCTCGCGCTCGGGCTGGCGCACGGCGCGCTGCTGTACTACGGCGAGATCCTCGCCGCCTACGCGCTTGTCGGCTTCCTGCTGCTGCACTATGCGGCGTTGCGACCGGCCGCACTGGCCGCGTCGACTCAGCGCTGGTGGCTGGGCTTCGCGCTGCTGACGGTGGCCGGCACGGTCGTCTTCGAGGCGCTGCGGCTCGCCTTTCCACTCGCCGACGATCCATCAGCGGTACCGGAGTGGGCGCTCGAACAGCGGGCCGTCTACACGGAGGCCGGCTTCATCGAGCAGATCGGCCCGCGCATCTCCGACTACGCGAGCGTGCTCGGCTCGACGGCGCTGCTCGGCGTGCCGCAGATCATGGGTCTGTTCCTGCTCGGCGCGCTGGCCGGCCGCCTCGGCTGGCTGGCGCAGCCGCGGCGGCATCTGCGCCTGTGGCGAGCGGCGACGTGGATCGGCATCGCGGCGCTGCCTTTCGCGGCCGTGGGCGCGTGGCTGAACTTCGAGACGATGCGCGATGCGCCCGGCGACCCGTCCGCGATCGGCTACGCGTTCGTCAACCTGGGGTCGCTCGCCGCTTTTCTCTACGTCGCCGCGTTCGTGCGGCTGCGGCAACGACCGGCGATGCGGCGGCTGATCGCTTGGCTGGCGCCGGCCGGGCGCATG
>CAYLZU010000082.1:0-11116 GCA_964388005.1 uncultured Burkholderiaceae bacterium | reverse complement strand
GAGCCGCTCGCCGAGCCGCCGCCACGGCTGCGGATCGGCGCCCGCCGCCTGCGCGCCGGCGACCGTCGCGGCGACGAACAGCGACCCGGTCTTTGCCTGCTGATAGTCGGCCAGCGCCACCCGCGGCTCGCACTCCCAGGCCTGCCCGGCGACGATGCCGTGCGGCGCCCCCACCGACCGAGCGACGGTCGCCAGCAGCGCCGCCAGCCGTTCCGGCCGCGCCGCCGCGCCGGCGGCCAGGGTCTGGAACGCCATCACGATCAGCGCATCGCCGGCCAGCACCGCGATCCGCTCGCCGAACGCCTTGTGCACCGAGGGCTTGCCGCGCCGCATCGCCGCGTCGTCGAAGCACGGCAGGTCGTCGTGCACCAGCGAGGCGCAGTGCAGCAGTTCGATCGCCGCCGCCGCCGCATCCGACGCCGCCGGCAGGTCCTCGCCGCAGGCGCCGGCCACCGCCAGGCACAGGCGCGGGCGGATGCGCGCGCCGCCGGGGAAGACGGCGTAGCGGATCGCCGCCGCCAGCCGTCGCGGCGCGCCCGGCGTCTCCGCTTGCCCGACCGCAGCATTCAGTGCCTGTTCGATCCGCGGCATCAGGTCCATGGCAGCGCCTCCCGTTCGCCCGCAGCGGGCGGACTGGCTGTAATGTTCTCCTGTCACCTGTAAATGTCAAGCATAATTAACACCGGCGCATCGGCCCGACGCGCCGGCCGGGACCTGCAGCCGGAGCCTCGATGTCGACCCATCGCGTTGCCGTCATCGGCGCCGGCGTTGCCGGCCTGGTCGCGGCGGCGCTGCTGGCCCGGCGCGGGCTCGAGGTGGTGGTGCTGGAGCGGGCCGCCAGCCCGGGCGGCAAGATGCGCGAGGTGGCGATCGGCGCCGCCCGGCTCGACGCCGGCCCGACCGTGTTCACCATGCGCCGCGTGTTCGAGGAGATCTTCGGCGACGCGGGCAGCAGGCTCGATGCGCACCTGACGCTGCGGCCGGCGGCGACGCTGGCGCGCCACGCCTGGAGCGCCGATGAACGGCTCGACCTGTTCGCCGACGTCAACCGCTCGGCCGAGGCGATCGGCCAGCTCGCCGGCGCCGACGAGGGCCGCCGCTTTCTCGCCTTCTGCGCCGAGGCGCGGCGGATCTACCGCACGCTGGAGGCGAGCTTCATCCGCGCCTCGCGCCCGAATCCGCTGTCGCTGGCCGGCCGCGTCGGCTGGCGCGGCCTGCCGGACCTGTGGCGCATCCGCCCCTTCACGACGATGTGGCGCGCGCTCGGCCAACACTTCCGCGACCCGCGGCTGCGGCAGCTGTTCGGCCGCTATGCCACCTACTGCGGCTCGTCGCCGTTCGCGGCGCCGGCGACGCTGATGCTGGTGGCGCACGTCGAGCAGGAGGGCGTGTGGCTGGTCGATGGCGGCATGCATCGGCTGGCGCGGGCGCTGCAGGAGGTCGCCGCGCGCCACGGCGCCACCTTCCGCTACGGCACCGAAGTGAAGGCGATCGCCGCCGAAGGCGGCCGCGCCAGCGGCGTCGAACTCGCCGGCGGCGAACGCCTGGCCGCCGACGCCGTGATCGCCAACGCCGACGCGGCGGCGGTCGGCGGCGGCCTGCTGGGAGCAGCGGCGGCGGCGGCGGTGCCGCGGTCGGCGGCGGCACGGTCGCTGTCGGCCATCACCTGGTCGGCGGTGGCGACCACGGCCGGATTCCCGCTGCTGCGCCACACGGTGTTCTTCTCGCGCGACTACGCCGCCGAGTTCGACGCCCTGTCGCGCCGGCGCTGCCTGCCGGCATCTCCGACCGTCTACGTCTGCGCGCAGGACCGCGCCGATCGCGATGCGACGGCAGCGCCGGCGCCCGAGCGGCTGCTGTGCCTGATCAACGCGCCGGCGATCGGCGACGAGCACCGCTTCGGCGAAGCCGAGATCGCGCAGGCGCAGGCGCGCGCCTTCGGCCAGCTCGCCCGCTGCGGTTTGCGCGTCGACCTCGACCCGGCACGCGCCGTCGTCACCACGCCGACCGACTTCGAGCGGCTGTTCCCCGGCACCGGCGGCGCCCTGTACGGAGCCGCCTCGCACGGCTGGCGGGCATCGTTCACGCGCCCCGGCACGCGCACGCGGCTGCCGGGGCTGTATCTCGCCGGCGGCAGCACCCATCCGGGACCCGGCGTGCCGATGGCGGCGCTGTCCGGCCGCCTCGCCGCCGCGGCGGCGCTGGCGGAGCTGCGGCGATGATCGGCTTCGACCGCCCGGTCTCGCCCAACGGCTACGCGTGGTGGTACGTCGATGCGCTGAGCGACGACGGCCGCCACGGCATCACGCTGATCGCCTTCATCGGCAGCGTGTTCTCGCCGTACTACGCGGCGGCGCGGCGGCGCGGCACCGCCGATCCGCGCCACTACGCGGCGCTGAACGTGGCGCTGTACGGCGCCACGCGCGCCTGGACCCTGACCGAACGCGGCCGCGCGCGGCTGCGCACCGGCGCGGAGCACCTGGCGATCGGCCCGAGCGCCCTCACCTGGCACGGCGATGCGCTGGCGTTCGCCATCGACGAGGTAACGATGCCGATTCCGTCGCGCGTGCGCGGAACCGTGCGCCTGCTGCCGGCGGCGCTCACGCGACGCACCCATTGCCTCGACGGCGCCGGCCGCCACCGCTGGCGGCCGCTGGCGCCGCGGGCGCGGGTCGAAGTCGAACTGACGCAGCCTTCGCTGCGCTGGCAGGGCACCGGCTACCTCGACAGCAACGACGGCGATGCCCCGCTCGAGGACGATTTCCGCTGCTGGACCTGGTCGCGGCACGGCCAGCGCGACGGCTCGACCACCGTGCTCTACGACGTCGAGCGCCGCGACGGCGGCGCCACCTCGCTGGCGCTGCGCTTCGACGGCCGCGGCGACGGCGAACCGATCGATGCGCCGCCGGTGGTGCCGCTGGCGCCCAGCGGCTGGCGCATCGGCCGCGCCACGCGCAGCGACGACGGCGCCGCCGTCGTCCGCACCCTGGAGGACGCGCCGTTCTACGCCCGCTCGCTGGTGGCGACCACCGTTGGCGAGCCGGTGGTGGCCGTGCACGAGAGCCTCGACCTCGACCGCTTCCGCCGCCGCTGGGTGCAGATGCTGCTGCCGTTCCGCATGCCGCGGCGAGCGGAGTGAGCGGCTGTGAGGAAATCGTCGCGAGCGGCCCGAGAGCCTGCCCCCGCGAAGGCGGGGGTCGCTGCCTGAGCAGCGGACCCGTACAGAGGAGTACGGCGGGGAGCCGCAGGTGCGAGATCGGGACGCGCAGTAGATTGACGCGCAGCCGCTCAGCGATCAGCGCGACGGTGGATCACCCCCTTGCCGCTGCCGCCGCCGCGCCTCCTCGTCGGCCCGCCGCTGATCGCGGCGCACGCTGTACAGCTGCCAGACGCCGAAGCCGAGCAGCAGGCCGAAGACGAGGATCAGCTCGATCAGGCCGAAGGCGTTGGCGCTCATGGACGCAATCCGGGGTCCGCCTCCAGCCAGTCGGCGACGGCGCGATTGAACTGCTGCGGCTGCTCGACCATCACCCAGTGGCCGGTGTCGAACGCCAGCACGCGGCTGCCGGGCCGCGCTGCCACCTCTTCGACCCAGGCGGATGAGTGGAACATGACCGGCTTGCGCCGCCCGTAGATGAACAGCATCGGGCAGGCCGGGCGGAACGGCTTCGCCTGGCGGTAGCCGCCGGCGGCGCCGGTCCACTGCACCGCGTACGGATAGCCCATCTGCGCGCTGACGGCAGACGGGTCGGCCGGGGCGCGAAAGGTGGCCGCCATCCAGCGTGCCATGCGGTCGCCGAGGGCGCCGCCGATGTGCCAGGCAGCAGCCAGCCACGCCTGGTAAGCCACGATCCGGGCCACGCCGCTGGCGCCGATCTCGCGGCGATGCAGGCGCGAGCCGGCATCGCCGACGTCGACGGCGACGATGCGCTGCACGAGCTGCCGCTGGCGCACCGCGAACTGGTAGCCGAAGAAGCAGCCCCAGTCGTGCAGCAGCAGCGTCGCCGGCGCGCCGGCCTGCTCGACGACGGCGCCAATCGTCTCGACCACCTCGTCGAGCGAGACCGCGCGCCGCGGCTGGCCGGGGGCGAAGCCGGGCAGGGTGAAGCGCACGCAGCGCCACCGGTCTCGAAAGGCTTCGACCTGGCGGTCCCACAACCGATGGCTGTCCGGCCAGCCGTGAATCATCACGATGGCCTGCGGGCCAGCGCCCTCGACGATGATTTCCGTGCCGTCGACCTTCATTGCCTGAGCGGAATGCGCCGCATACCGCGGCCGGGTCGCAGCCGCATCGAGGCCGGCATTGTCGCCGAAGCGCTGCGGGCGGCGGCGATCGGCCGACGGCTGACCTAACGCGACGCCGACATCAGGACTCCGCTCGACCGCGGCTCGATCCGTTCGCGGCGCTCCAGCCGGTCGAACAGGTCGACCAGCCAGCTGACGCGCTCGTCGAAGCTGCGTTGCGCCAGCTGCGGCAGCGGTTCGGGAGCCGGCGCCACCAGAGGCGTCGCTGCGGACACGGACTCGACGAGGAACCGCGTCTCGGTCAGCGCCGGCGACGGATCGACCCCGCCGGCGGCGCCAGTGGCCGACAGCGCTGCGGCGAGCAACCGAACCTTGCGCCGAGCCGGCACCACGGCGCGCCGGCTCACCGAATCGAGGCCCTGTCGCTCGACCTCGCGGCCGATCTCGGCGTACAGCAGCCGCGCCGCGTGCATGCCCGGCCGGCAGGCGAGCGGCAGCGCCCCGATGCCGGTGGCCGCGCGCGCATAGAGAAAGTCGGCGGCGGCGAGCAGCCTGCGCAGCACGCCGCCGAGGGCGCCGCTGAAGTGCGGGCGGGCGAGGAATTCGTCGGCGTCGATGTGCGCCTCGCGAAGCCACGCCAGCGGCAGATACAGCCGGCCGAGGCGCGCGTCCTCGCCGACGTCGCGGGCGATGTTGGTGAGCTGCATCGCCACGCCGAGGTCGCAGGCGCGGGCGATCACCTCCGGCGCGCGGGCGCCCATCAGCATCGCCATCATCGCGCCGACGGCTCCGGCCACCCGCGCCGCGTAGGCGCGCAGGTCGGACAGCCGCTCGTAGCGACGACCCTGCGCGTCCCAGGCGAAGCCTTCGATCAGCGCTGCCGGCAACGCCCGCGGGATGCCGTGGCGGGCGACGACATCGGCAAAGGCGCGGTCGGCCGCGAAGTCCATCGGCCGCCCGGCGCAGGCGCGGTCGAGGCGGCGTTCCAGCTGCTCGAGGTCCGGCAGCCCGTCGCCGATGTCGACCGCATCGTCGGCCAGGCGGCAGAAGGCGTACAGCGCCGTGGCCGACCGGCGCAGGCTGCGCGGCAGGATCAGCGAGGCGGCGAAGAACGTCCGCGAGCCGCCCTGCAGCAGCGTGGTGCAGGCCGCGAGATCGGCCGCCGACGCGTGGCCGGATTCAGGCGAGCGCATGGGCGTCCGGCACCACGGCATCGAGCACCCGCGCCGAGGACAGCACCCCCGGCAAGCCGGCGCCGGGGTGGGTGCCGGCGCCGACCAGATACAGCCGCTCGACCTCCTCGCTGCGGTTGTGCGGGCGGAACCACGCGCTCTGCGTCAGCACCGGCTCCATGCCGAAGGCGGCGCCCTTGATCGACAGCAGGCGGTCGCGGAAGTCGAGCGGCGTCATCACCCGCGAACTCGCCACGTTCGCTTCCAGGTCCGGCAGCAGCGTCTCCGACAGACGTTGCGCGATCGCGCGCCGATACGGCTCGGCCCGCACCGTCCAGTCGACGTCGGCATCGAGATGCGGCACCGGCGATAGCACGTAGAAGGCGTCGCAGCCTGCCGGTGCCAGCGACGGGTCGGTGGCGGTCGGCCGGTGCAGGTAGAGGCTGAAGTCGGCGGCCAGCACCTTGCGCTCGAAGATGTCGTGCAGCAGTTCGCGGTAGCGCGGTCCCAGCACGATCGTGTGGTGCGGCACCTGGTCGTAGCGGCGCCTGGTGCCGAAGTACCAGACGTACAGGCTCATCGAGTAGCGGGCCCGGTCGAGCCTGCGGTCGCTCCAGCGGCGGCGCGGCGCGTGCCCCAGCAGGTGGCGATAGGTCCATGCCGAGTCCGCGTTCGACACCACGATGTCGGCGGCGATGTCCTCGCCGCTCGCCAGCCGCACGCCGGTGGCGCGGCCCTCGGCGACCGTGATGCGCGCCACCTCGGCCCCGTAGCGGATGCGGTTGCCCTGCCCTTCGATCAGCTTCACCAGCCCCGCCACGAGGCTGCCGGTGCCGCCCATCGCGAAGTGCACGCCCGCGCGCCGCTCCAGGAACGAGATCAGGCCGTAGATCGAGGTGACGTTGAACGGGTTGCCGCCGACGAACAGCGGGTGAAAGCTCAGCGCGAAGCGGATGCGCTCGTCGCGCACGTGGCTCGCCACCAGGCTGTGGAGGCTGCGGTAGCTCTTCAGGCGCAGCATCTGCGGCACGATCTTCGCCATGTCGGTCCACGACGAAAACGGCACGTGGCCGAGCTGCTCGAAGCCGACCCTGTAGATCGCCTCCGAGTCGCGCATGAAGCTCTCGTAGCCTTGCACGTCGGCCGGCGCCAGCCGCGCCACCTCGCGCCTCATCGCGGCGGCGTCGCCGGACGTGTCGAAGGTCGTGCCGTCGTCGAAGCGGATCCGGTAGAAGGGATCCATCGGCACGAGGTCGATGTCGTCGCTGAAGCGCCGGCCGGCAAGCTGCCACAGCTCCTCGAACAGGAACGGCGCGGTGACGATGGTGGGGCCGGCGTCGAAGGTGAAGCCGTCCTGGCGGAAGACGTAGGCGCGGCCGCCGGCGGCATCGAGCCGCTCCAGCACCGTGACGCGATAACCGCGCGCGCCGAGCCGCACCGCGGCGGCCAGCCCGCCGAAGCCGCTGCCGATCACCACCGCGTGCGGGCGGGCATCGGTTGCCGGCGAGGCGAGGCGCGGAGGCGGGACTTCGAACATCGTGGCGTCCTCAACCGGCGCGGCGGCCGCCCGGAAGCACGCGCCAGCGGCTGGCGCGCTCGTGCAGCAGGTCGGCGACTAGGTCGGGCCGCTCCTCGTGCGCCAGGTGGCCGAGCGCCGGCAGCTCGATCGTCTCCGCCGACGGCAGCAGCGCACGCACGCGCCGTGCCTCGGCCGGCGGCACTGTCCTGTCGTTGCCGGCAACGACGAGCACCAGCGGCGCCTTCAGGCGCGGCAGGTCGCGCTGCAGCGGCTGCAGGTCCCAGTTGGCCATCATCGCCAGCGCACCGGCGACGTGGCGCGGGCTACGCAGGAGCCGGCCGTACAGCGCCACGGCGTGCGCATCGAGCGTCGAGCCGGTGCTGGCGATCAGCCGGCGCACCGCCGTCTCGTCGGCCGCGCGCCAGGCGAACAGCCGCGGCACCAGCGGGTTGATCGACAGCAGCTTGGCCGCTGGCGAGAACAACAGGCCGGCCAGGCCGTGCAGCGGCAGCAGCGCGCCGTTGAGGCTGACGATGCCCTTCGGCGCGATCGCGCCGTCGAGCGCCATGCGGGCAAGGATCGCGGCGCCGGCCGAGTGGCCGACAGCGAGCGCCGGCGCCAGGCGCAGCTCGGCCAGCAGTTCCGCCACCGCCCGCGCCATTGCCGGCATCGACATCCGAGACCACTGCGGCATCGAAGTGAAGCCGTGCCCCGGCAGGTCGGGCGCGATCACCGTGAAGCGCCGCGCCAGCAGCGGCGCCAGTGCGGCCCACGAGTGCGTTGCCGCGCCGGTGCCGTGCAGCAGCAGCAGCGCCGGGCCTTCGCCCAGCACCTGGACGTGCCAGCGCAGGCCGGAGGCATCGACGAAGCGGCTCGCATCGCGGTTCGGCCAGCCGGCGCCATCGCTCGCCCAGTCGGGGCGGCTGCTGCTCAACAGCACGTCGCGCGGGCCGCGCGCCGGGCGCTCGCCCCGCGGCGCGGCCATGGCCGTCATCGCGAACGAAGCGGGCGGCCGACCCGCGTCGCGCCGGGCGCCGGCTGCGGCCGACGTCGGCGCGGGCGCGCCGCCGGGGCGAAGACCCGCGCCATCGAGCGCGCGTCGTGGCACCGCCGCGCTCACCAGCGCACCTCGAACACGCAGGCCTCGCCGCCGCAGGCCTGGCAGTCGGTTTCGGCGACCGTGCTGCCGGCGCGGACCAGCTCGCTGAACAGACGCTCGAAGGTGGCGCAGTAAAAGTCGCAGGCGGGATCGCTGGCGGCGAGCTGGCGGCACAGCGGGCAGTGCTCGATCGCCAGCCTCACCCCGCCGTGCTGCCAGCGCACGCGAAAGCTGCCGCTGCCGGCAAAGGTCCACGCGTGGCGGGCGATCGCCGCCACCAGCACGCGCGCGGCGATCGCCGCCGGTAGGTGCCTCAGCGCCCATTGCACCGGCCGCGGGATGCGGTGCGCGAGCAGATACTCGGCCGTGCGGGCGCCGGCCTCGCGCCCCACCTCGCAGGCCGCCGGCACGCCGAGTTGCCGCCGCAGCACGTCGTGCAGGCGCCCGACCTCGGCTTCGTCGACCATCGACTCCGGCGGCTCGCGCAGGTAGTGCGCCAGACCGGCGGCGGCGAACAGGGCCTCGGTGGCCGGCACGCCGACACGGGCCGGCAGCGACTCGGCAATGCGCGTGATCGCGTTCGGGCCGATACGGCCGGCGACCGGCGCGGCCGCAAGGACGGTCGAGGCCGACACGGCGGGGTCCCCGGCCTAGACCTGCGCCTGCTCTTCCTCGGTCAGCTGCCCGCTGCCGCCGCCGCAGGCCAGCGGCACCACCGCGGCGCCCTTGTCGGCCTCGGCGCGGGTGATCTTCGCCAGCGCGATGGCGGCGTTCTCCTCGCCCTTGCGCCGGCGCATCTCGATCTTCGGCCCGTGCATCGTCACCCAGCTCTCGTCGGCGGCGGCGATCGCTTCCGGGTCCGGCCGCGAACGCACCGCCTGGTCGGCGAAGCCGAAGTCGACCTTCTTCTTCGTCTGCGGACCCCAGTAGCCGACCCGCCCGAGGTCGTAGAAGGTACGCTGGAAGCCGCTCTTCGCGAAAGCCTTCAGGCAGCCCAACATGTAGTTGCGGCGCGTCCTGTCGCCGATCCACGGCCACTCGAGGAAGGCCTTGCGCATGTAGAAGCGCCGGTAGTTCGCCATCACCCGGTCGAGCAGTTCGCCGCGCTCCATCGCGTCGGGCTTCATGATCGGGGTGACGAAGTTGTACTTCTCGAAGTCGAACACCTGCACCTTGTCGCCGAGTTCCTGGAACAGGTCGGAGAACGGCCACGGCGTGTACATGCACCAGTTGGCCATGTCCGGCTTCCAGTCCTGCGCCATCCGGTAGGTCTCTTCCAGCGTCTCGGCGGTCTCGTTCTCCAGGCCGACGATGAACTGCGCCTCGGCGACGATGCTCGCGTCCTTCAGCAGCTGGATCGCGCGCTTGTTCTGGGCGATGGTGGTTTCCTTGTTGAAGCGGTCGAGCTTCAGCTGCGCCGCCGCCTCGGTGCCGAGCGAGACGTGGATCAGGCCCGCCTTGCGGAACATCGGCAGCAGCTTCTCGTCGCGCAGGATGTCGGTGACCCGCGTGTTGATGCCCCACAGCACGCCGAGGTCGCGCCGGATCAGTTCCTCGCAGAAGGCGATGAACTTCCTGCGATGGATGGTCGGCTCCTCGTCGGCGAGGATGAAGAAGCCGACGTCGTATTTCCTGACCAGGGTCTCGATCTCGTCGACCACCTTGATCGGGTCGCGGACGCGATAATCGCGCCAGAACTTCCACTGGCTGCAGAAGCTGCAGGTGAACGGGCAGCCGCGGGCGAAGTTGGGGATCGCCAGGCGCTTGCCCATCGGGATGTAGATGTACCGGTCCCAGTCGAGGATGCCCCAGTCCGGCTGGATGCGGTCGAGGTCCCTGATCGGCGGCTCGGCCGGCGTGGCGACGACCTTGCCGCCGTCCAGGTAGGCGATGCCGCGCACGCTGCCGCGGTCGCGCACCCAGCGGCCGTCGTCGACCGCGGTGACGAAGTTCAGGAACACCTGCTCGCCCTCGCCGCGCACGACGGCGTCGATCCACGGCGCCTCTGCCAGCACCTGCGGATACATGAAGGTGGCGTGGATGCCGCCGAGCACGGTGACGACCGCCGGATTCACTTCCTTGGCCACCTGCAGGATCCGCTCGGCCTTGTAGATCGCCGGCGTGATCGCGGTGCAGCCGACGATGTCCGGCCGCAGCTCGGCCAGGCGCGCGCGCACCGCGTCTTCGTCGAGATGGTCCGTCATCGCGTCGATGAACGTGATGTCGCCGTAGCCGCCCGCCTTCAGGTAGCCCGCCAGGTAGGCGACCCAGGCCGGCGGCCAGTTGCCGGCGATCTCGGCGCCGCCGGAGTGGTAGTTGGGGTGGATCAGCACGATGCGCATCGGCGCCTCCGCAGGATCTGGGCCGGGCCCAGCGGCGCCGCCCGGCCGCGCGGCCGGCTCATGCGCTGTCAAGCATCCTAGACACCTCAAGTGACTCGGTCAATTGACATTCGTTAAGCCGCTCGCTGCTGGTCCGGCTCGGGCCGCGTAAGGCCATCGCGCGAATTGGTAGTCCGGCGGCGGGGCGACAAGGATGTTGGACAGGAAGGTCATGCCCACCGGCGCCGTCAGGTCGATGCCGGTGCTGGCCGGCCGCGCCAACGGCAGCCGCGCCGCGTTCGACCGCATCGTCGAGCAGGGCGGCATCCGACCGCTGATCGCGGCCGAGGTCGACGACATGGCGATGCTGCGCCTGCTGGCGCGCCGGTCGGGAGGCCCGACGCTGCTGCCGCCGCTGGTGCTTCGCGACGGCGGCGCGCTGGTCGAGCGCTGCCGCGTTGCACAGATCGGGGAGTCCTTGCCTTCGCGCCGGGCCGGCGCCTTGCCGACCCGCTGGCGCGCGAGACGGTCGCGCGCCAGCGGCGCTAACCCGCGCCGCCCGCCGCCGCCCGCGCCGCCCGCGACACCGCCTGCGCATCGGCATGCGGCAGCGGCAGGTAGCGCGCGCCCAGCGCGGCGGCGACGCGCTCGGCCTGCGGCTCCGGGCGCGGCGAGGTGTCGATCAGCAGCGCCGCAAAGCCGGCCAGCCTGACCGCGCGCGCGGCGGCGAGCGCGTCGGCCTCCGCCGCGGCGCGGCCGC
>CAYLZU010000081.1:0-11347 GCA_964388005.1 uncultured Burkholderiaceae bacterium | reverse complement strand
AGCGGCGCTGCCGAGCATGCCGATGAGGATGGCTACGAGAAGGAGACGCATGGTCCAGACACCGTTGTTCGCCGCGGCAATGGTCGGAAGCTAGCGCCGGCGCCGGGGCAGGGCAAGCTGTGGGCGCGCGGCCGGCGTGTCGCTGCCAACCGCGAGGCGGGTCATCCGTTCAGCGCCGTTCGAGGTCGTGCAGCTTCGACAGCGGCGCGCGCCCACAGGCGGCGGCGACGCCGGCGAGCCGCGACGCCGCATCGGCGCCGACCATGTCCCACGAGAAGCGCCAGGTCCAGCACTGGTCCTGGCCGGGTGTATTCATCCGGTGCTCGGTGCCGAGCCCCAGCACGTCCTGCAGCGGGAACACCGCCAGCCGGGCGACCGACTGGCTGACGGCGCGGATCGCCGCCCAGTGGGCATCGGCGTCGCCGCAGCCGAGGTAGGCGGCGGCGAAGGCACGTTCGCGCGGCGTCGCCGCGCGCCACCAGCCGGCGAAGGTGTCGTTGTCGTGGGTGCCGGTGTAGGCGCAGGTGCGGGCGACGTAGTTGTGCGGCAGGTAGGCGTTGTCGGCATCGGCGCCGAAGGCGAACTGCAGGATGCGCATGCCGGGCAGGCCGAAGCGCTCGCGCAGGGCGACGACGTCGTCGGTGATGATGCCGAGGTCCTCGGCGATCAGCGGCAGGGCGCCGAGCGCGGCCTGCATGGCCGCGAACAGCTCGTCTCCGGGCACCGGCGTCCAGCGGCCGTCGACCGCGGTCGTGCTCGCCGCCGGGATCTCCCAGCAGGCGGCGAAGCCGCGGAAGTGATCGAGCCGCAGCGCGTCGGCGAGCTCGAGCTGCCGCCGCACGCGCGCGATCCACCACGCGTAGCCGTCGCGGCTCATCTGCTCCCAGTCGTACAGCGGGTTGCCCCAGCGCTGGCCGGTGGCGCTGAAGTAGTCCGGCGGCACGCCGGCCACCACCCGCGGCTCGGAGTCGTCGTCGAGCAGGTACAGGTCGGGGCGCATCCAGCAGTCGGCCGAGTGATGGGCGACGAAGATCGGCAGGTCGCCGACGATGCGAACGCCGCGTTCGTTGGCGTAGCGGCGCACGGCCCGCCACTGGCGGTCGAAGCACCACTGCGCGAAGCGCCAGAAGTCGATCTCGCGCGCGTGCCGCCGCCGCGCCGCCGCCAGCGCCCGCGGCTCGCGGCGGGCAAGCGGCCGCTCCCACTTCGGCCACGGAACGAAGCCCGTGGTCGAGCGCATCGACTCGTCGATGGCCATGAACAGCGCGTAGTCGTCGAGCCAGAACGCCTGCGCCGCGCACCAGGCGGCGAAGTCGTCGCGGTCGGCGTCGACGGCGCCGGCGAAGAAGCCGTCCGCCGCCGCCCGCAGCCGCGCCATCCGCCAGGTGCCGACACGACCGAAGTCGACGCGATGGGCGCCGAAGCGGGGCGGCGACTCCGCCGCCCGCGGCGGCAGCCAGCCGCGCTCGATCAGCGGCTCGAGCGCGACCAGCAGCGGCGACCCGGCGAAGGCGGAGACGCTGGCATACGGCGAGTTGCCGGGCCCGATCGGGGTGAGCGGCAGCATCTGCCACACGCTCTGGCCGGCGGCGGCGAGCCAGTCGACGAAGTGAAACGCCGACGGCCCGAAGTCGCCGCTGCCGTGCGGGCCGGGCAACGAGGTCGGATGCAGCACGATGCCGGAACGCCGTCGGTCGAGCACCGTGCCCATCGCTCCTCGCTTCAGCCGCTGGCGGCGAGCAGCAGCAGCGACTGCGCCGGCGCCTCGATCGAGGCTGGGCAGGCGCGCTCGGCCGCCTGCGGCTCGCTGGAGTCGAGCAGCAGCCGCCAGCCGCCGGCAGGCAGCGTGCAGCGGCGCCGCTGCCGCTCCGGATTGACGATCAGGATCACGGCGCGCGCGTTCTCCGGCGCGATCCGCACCACGAGGCAACGGCAGTCGGTGGCATGCCACAGCGCCACCGTCATCGGCTGGCCGTCGGGGTCGCGCCACTCGACGTCGCGCCGGCCGTCGGCGCGCGCCTGGTCCGATGGCCAGCGCTCGTGGCGCAGCGCCGGCAGCTGGCGCCGCAAGGCGAGCAGCCGGGCGACGAACTGCGCCAGCGCCTCGTCGGCTCTGGCCCAGTCGATCCAGGACAACGCATTGTCCTGGCAGTAGGCGTTGTTGTTGCCGCCCTGCGTGCGGCCGATCTCGTCGCCGGCGGCGAGCATCGGCGTTCCCTGCGCCAGCAGCAGCGTCGCCAGCAGCGCCCGCGACACCCGGCCGCGCTCGGCCTCGATCTCCGGGTCCGCCGTCGGCCCCTCGTGGCCGCAGTTGACGCTGTAATTGGCGCTGTGGCCGTCGTTGTTGGCCTCGCCGTTGGCTTCGTTGTGCTTGTGCCGGTAGCTGACGAGATCGCGCAGCGTGAAGCCGTCGTGGGCGGCGATGAAGTTCACCGATGCCAGCGGCGAGCGCGTGCCGTGGTGGAAGCGGTCGCTCGAGGCGAGCAGCCGGCGCGCGAACTCGCCGCGGTCGGCGCCGCGGGTGAGCCAGAACTGGCGCATGCCGTCGCGGAAGCGGTCGTTCCATTCCAGCCAGCGGCCGGGAAAGCGGCCGAGCTGGTAGCCGCCGTAACCGAGGTCCCAGGGCTCGGCGATGAGCCGCGCCCGCGCCAGCACCGGGTCCTGCATCACGGCGGCGAAGAACGGCGCCCGCGGATCGAAGCCCGCCTCGGTGCGGCCGAGTACCGGCGCCAGATCGAAGCGGAAGCCGTCGACGCCCATCTCCGCGACCCAGTAGCGCAGGCAGTCAAGCACGAACTGGATCACCCGCGGGTGGCCGATGTTGACCGTGTTGCCGCAGCCGGTGGCGTCGTCGTAGCGCGAGCGGTCCTCGGCCAGCAGCCGGTACCACATGGCGTTGTCCAGGCCGCGCATCGACAGCGTCGGCCCGGTCTCGGGTCCTTCGGCGGTGTGGTTGAAGACGACGTCGAGCACCACTTCGAGTCCGGCCTCGTGCAGCCGCTCGACCATGGCGCGGAACTCGCGCCTGGTCGCGGCAGGGTCGGACGGGGTCGCCGACAGCCGCGGATCGGGACAGAAGTAGCCGATCGTGTTGTAGCCCCAGTAGTTCACCAGGCCGAGCTTGGCCAGCCGCTCTTCGGTGAGCGAATAGTGCACCGGCAGCAGCGACAGCGTGGTGACGCCGAGCCGCTTCAGATGCGCGATCGCCGCCGGGTGCGACAGCCCGGCATAGGTGCCGCGCAGCGGTTCCGGAACGCCGGGGTGCAGCCGGGTGAAGCCCTTGACGTGCAGTTCGTACAGCACTACCTCGCCGGCCGGCAGCGGGTCGGGTCGGGCCGCGAGCGGCGGCAGCGGCGCCGCCACCCGCGCCTTCAGCGCCAGCGCCGCATTGTCGCGGCCGTCGGCGACATTGCCGGCGGCATCGCGGACGAATCCGAAGTGCTCGTCGCGCCACGCAAAGCGGCCGACGATCTCGCGCGCGTACGGGTCGAGCAGCAGCTTGCGGGGGTTGAAGCGGTGGCCGGAGGCCGGCGCATACGGCCCGTGCGCGCGCAGCCCGTAGACGAGCCCGCTGCCCGCACCGGGAAGGAAGCCGTGCCAGACGCCGTCGGCAGCGCCGGGCAGCCGGTGGCGCTGCGTTTCCACCGTGCCGGTGGCGTCGAACAGGCACAGCTCGACGAACTGCGCGTGCTCGCTGGCGACAGCGAAGTTCACGCCGCCGTCGCGCAGGGTGGCGCCGAGCGGGTACGGCTGGCCGATGGAGAGCGACTGCATGCGATCCGCGCCGGCGCAGGCTCGGCGCCGCCTCAGACGGCGATGTTCCAGATGTTGCGGGCGTACTCCCGCACGGTGCGGTCGGACGAGAACTGGCCCATCGCGGCGACGTTGTGGATCGCCATTTTCGCCCACTGCTGCGGCTCGCCGAAGGCGCGGTCGACGCGGCGCTGCGCCGCCAGGTAGTCGGCGAAGTCGGCGAGCACGAAGTAGTGGTCGACGGCGAGCAGCGAGTCGACGAGGCCGCGATAGCGCTGCGGCTCCTCCGGGGAGAACATGCCGCCGGCCACCGCCTCGAGCACCGCCGCCAGCCGCGGGTTCTCCTCCACGTGCAGCCGAGGCAGGTAGCCCGCCAGCCGCCGCTGCGCGATCTCGTCGGCGCGCAGGCCGAAGATGAAGATGTTGCCGTCGCCGACCGCCTGCGCGATCTCGATGTTGGCGCCGTCCCAGGTGCCGATCGTGAGCGCCCCGTTCAGAGCGAACTTCATGTTGCCGGTGCCGGAGGCCTCGGTGCCGGCGGTCGAGATCTGCTCGGAGAGGTCGGCGGCGGGGATGATCCGCTCCGCCGCCGAGACGCCGTAGTTGGGGACGAACACCAGTTTCAGCCGCCCGCCGACGCGCGGATCGCCGTTGACCACGCGGGCGACGTCGTGGATCAGGGCGATCACCGCCTTGGCGGCGACATAGGCGGTGGCTGCCTTGCCGCCGAAGATCACCGTGCGCGGCGTGCGTCCGGCGCCCGGGTCGGCGACGATGTCGAGGTAGTCGGCGACCACGCGCAGCACGTTCAGCAGCTGCCGCTTGTACTCGTGCAGGCGCTTGACCTGGACGTCGAACAGGCTCGCCGGATCGATGGCGACGCCGAGGTCGCGGCGCAGCCGCTGCGCCAGCCGGACCTTGTTCTCGCGCTTGGCCGCCAGCACCGCCTCGCGCACGCCGGCATCGGCCTCGAAGCGCACGAACTCGCGCAGCAGGTCGGGGTCGAGCCGCCAGCCGCTGCCGATGCAGCCGTCGAGCACGGCCGCCAGCGGCCGGTTGGCCAGCGCCAGCCAGCGGCGCGGTGTGACCCCGTTGGTGACGTTGGTGAAGCGGCCGGGAAAGATGCGCGCGTAGTCGGCGAAGATCGTCCGCACCATCAGCCCGCTGTGCAGCCGCGACACGCCGTTGACCTTGTGCGAGGCGACGATCGACAGCGGCGCCATCTTCACCCTCCGCTCGCCGCCTTCGTCGATCAGCGAGGCCCGCGCCCGCAGCGCCGGGTCGTCGCCGAAGCGGCCCGCCAGCTGCACCAGGAAGCGGTGGTTGATCTCGTAGATGATCTCCAGATGGCGCGGCAGCAGGTGCTCGAGCATCGCCACCGGCCAGGTCTCGAGCGCCTCCGGCATCAGGGTGTGGTTGGTGTAGGAGAAGATGCGCTCGCACTGCGCCCAGGCGTGGGCCCAGCTTGCGCCGCGCTCGTCGACCAGGATGCGCATCAGCTCCGGCGCCGACAGCGCCGGATGGGTGTCGTTCAGGTGCACCGCCGCGTGGTCGGCGAGGTTGTCGAGGCGGCCGTGCTCGGCGTAGTGCCGGGCGACGATGTCCTGCAACGAGGCGCTGACCAGCAGGTACTCCTGCTTCAGCCGCAGCTCGCGGCCGGCGAGCGTGGAGTCGTCCGGATACAGCACCCAGTTGATCGCCTCGGCGCGCGCCCGCGGCGCCGCGGCGGCGTGGAACTCGCCGCGCGAGAAGGCGGCGAAGTCGAGCGACTCGATCGCCCGCGCCTGCCACAGCCGCAGCGTCGCCACACGGTGCGTGCCGTGGCCGGGAACGATGAAGTCGTAGGCGTCGGCCTCGACCGCCTCCGCCGGCAGCCAGCGCCGCGCCCCGGGCGGCCCGTCGACGTGGCCGCCGAAACCGACCGGGTAGCGCACCTCCGGCCGCTCGATGCACCAGTGGTCGCCGGCGGCGAGCCAGGCATCGGGCTGCTCGACCTGGCGGCCGTCGCGGATCGCCTGCCGGAACATGCCGAACTGGTAGCGCATGCCGTAGCCGAACGCCGGCACGCCGAGGGTGGCCATCGAGTCGAGAAAGCACGCCGCCAGCCGGCCGAGGCCGCCGTTGCCGAGGGCGGCGTCGGACTCGTGCTCGAACAGCTCGGCGAGCGCCCGTTCGCCGCCGACGCCTTCTTTCGCCGCCGGCACGAGATTGAGGGCGTCGAGCGCGTTGGCGAGCGCCCGGCCCATCAGGAACTCCATCGACAGGTAGTTGATGCGTCGCGCCCGGTGCGCGAAGTCCTCGCGCTGGGTCTCGCTCCATCGGCTGGCGAGCTCGCCGCGGCAGACCGCCGCCAGCGCCCGCAGCCAGCCGGCCGGCGCCGTCGGCAGCACCGGCGTGCCCTGGGCGAAGCGCAGGTGACGCATCACCTGCTCGATCAGGGCTTCCTTGGTCATCGCGGATCGAGGCATCGCAGTCCCGCCTTCAGGGCCAATTCTTGCGCCGGCCAGCGCGATTGCCATCGGCGGCGGGCGAATGACCGCAGCGGCGCGATCGGCGGCAAGCCGGCTCACGACGCAGGCCGGATCGGTCGCGGCCGACCGATGCGGCGGATCGATGCGGTGGGAAAGTTGCCTGGGAGCGATGGCCGCCTGCCGGGCGGCGCAAGACAGCGATGCAGGGCAGCAGGGCGGACAACCGGCAGCCTCCTCGGGCGCGGAAAGTGCAACGAGCGGCGATTGTATCCACCGCCGCCGCGCCTGACGGCGTGGCAGTGCCCCGTCGCTAGAATCGTCGCATGTCGTTCGTCCATCTGCGGCTGCACTCGGAGTTCTCGGTCGTCGATGGGCTGGTGCAGCTCGAGCAGGCTGCCGCGGCCGCCGCCGCCGATGGCCAGGGGGCGCTGGCGCTGACCGACAGCGCGGCGATGTTCGGCGCCGTGCGCTTCTACACCGCGGCGCGGGCGAAGGGCGTGAAGCCGATCATCGGCGTCGACGCCTTCGTCAGCAACGACGCCGACCGCGACTCGCCGCACCGGCTGCTGCTGCTGGCGATGGACCACGGCGGCTATCTGAACCTGTGCGATCTCGTCTCGCGCGCCTGGATCGAGAACCCGCACCGCGGCCGCGGCGAGATGCGGCCCGAGTGGTTCGAGCGCCGCGGCGGCGGCTTGATCGCCTTGTCCGCGTTCGCCCAGGGCGCCGTCGGCGCGCCGCTGGCGATCGGCAACGTCGCGGCGGCGCGGGCGGCGGCGCAGCGGCTGGCGCGGCTCTTTCCGGAGCGCTTCTACCTCGAGGTGCAGCGCGCCGGCCGTCCCGGCGACGAGGCGCTGGTGCGCGCCAGCGCGCGGCTGGCGATCGAGATCGACCTGCCGCTGGCGGCGACGCACCCGGTGCAGTTCCTCGCCCGCGGCGACTTCCGCGCCCATGAGGCGCGGGTGTGCATCGCCGAGGGCTACACGCTCGCCGATCCGCGAAGGCCGCGCCGCTTTACCGAGGAGCAGTACTTCAAGTCGCGCTCGGAGATGGCGCGGCTTTTCGCCGACATGCCGGCGGCGCTGGCGAACACGGTGCAGATAGCGCGCCGCTGCAATCTCGAACTGACTCTCGGCAAGTCGCAGCTGCCGGACTTCCCGACCCCGCCGGGGGTCAGCATCGAGCAGCACTGCCGCGACCTGGCGCAGGCCGGCCTCGAAGCGCGGCTCGGTCAGCTGTACCCGGATCCGGCGGCGCGCGAGCGGGAGCGGCCGCGGTACCAGGCGCGGCTCGACTTCGAGCTGGCGACGATCGCCAAGATGGGGTTCTCCGGCTACTTCCTGATCGTCGCCGACTTCATCAACTGGGCCAAGGCGCAGGGCATCCCGGTCGGTCCCGGCCGCGGCTCCGGCGCCGGGTCGCTGGTCGCCTATTCGCTTGCCATCACCGACCTCGATCCGCTGCGCTACGGCCTGCTGTTCGAGCGCTTCCTGAATCCGGAGCGGGTGTCGATGCCGGACTTCGACATCGACTTCTGCCAGGACAACCGCGACCGCGTGATCGACTACGTGAAGCGCAAGTACGGCGCCCACGCGGTGGCGCAGATCGCCACCTTCGGCACTCTCGGCGCCAAGGCCGTGGTGCGCGACGTCGGCCGCGTGCTCGACCTGCCCTACACGAAGTGCGACACGCTGTCGAAGCTGATCCCGCACAACCCGGCCGATCCGTGGACGCTCGACCGGGCGCTGGCGCAGGAGCCGGCCTTCGCCGAGGCCGTGGCCGGCGACGAGGAGTACGCCGAGCTGATCGAGCTGTCGCGGCCGCTGGAAGGACTGACGCGCAACGTCGGCATGCACGCCGGCGGCGTGCTGATCGCGCCGGGAAAGCTCACCGACTTCTGCCCGCTGTACGCGGCGGGAGCCGACGGCGCCGTGGTCAGCCAGTACGACAAGGACGACATCGACGCCATCGGCCTGGTGAAGTTCGACTTCCTGGGGCTGACCACACTGACCATCCTCGACCTGACGCTGCGCTACGTGAAGCGGCTCGACCCCGGCTTCGCGCTGACGCTGGAGACGCTGCCGCTCGACGACGCCGCCACCTACGAGGTGTTCAAGCAGGCGAACACGGCGGCGATCTTCCAGTTTGAATCGCGCGGCATGCGCGAGCTGCTCAAGCGGGCGCGCCCGGACCGGCTCGACGACCTGATCGCGCTGAACGCGCTGTACCGCCCCGGTCCGATGGACCTGATCCCGGAGTTCGTCGAGCGCAAGCATGGCCGCCGCAAGGTCGAGTACCTCCATCCGTCGATCGAACCGATCCTGGCCCAGACCTACGGCGTGATGGTCTACCAGGAGCAGGTCATGCGCATCGCCCAGGACGTCGCCGGCTACTCGCTCGGCGACGCCGACCTGCTGCGGCGGGCGATGGGCAAGAAGAAGCCCGAGGAAATGGCCAAGCAGCGCTCGATCTTCATCGACGGCGCCCGCGCCAGGGGCATCGGCGAGGGCACGGCCACGCAGCTGTTCGACCTGATGGAGAAGTTCGCGGGTTACGGTTTCAACAAGAGTCATTCCGCCGCCTACGCGGTGCTCGCCTACCAGACCGCCTGGTTCAAGACCCACTATCCGGCCGCATTCATGGCCGCCAACCTGACGGCGGTGATGGGCGACACCGACAAGGTGCGCGAACTGGTCGCCGACAGCAAGGCGATGGGGCTGGTCGTCCTCGGGCCCGACATCAACGCCGGCGGCTATGCCTTCGAGCCGGTCGATGCGCGCACGATCCGCTACGGGCTGGGCGCCATCAAGGGCACCGGCCGCGGCGCGATCGAGCACCTGGTCGAGACGCGTGCCGCCGGCGGGCCGTTCAAGGGCCTGTTCGACTTCTGCGCCCGCCTCGACAAGCAGTTCGTCAATCGCCGCGTGGCGGAGGCGCTGGTGCGCGCCGGCGCCTTCGATGCGCTCGATTCCGACCGCGCCAGGCTGGCGGCCAGCGTCGGCCGCGCGCTCGAAGCGGCCGACCGCGCCGCCGCGCACGCCGGCCAGGCCAGCCTGTTCGGCGCCGACACCGTGGTTGCGCCGGCCGAGGAGTACGCCAGCTGCCGGCCGTGGAACGAACGCGAGCGCCTCGCCAACGAGAAGCTGGCGCTCGGCTATTACTTCAGCGGCCACCTGTTCAGGCAATACGAGGACGAGGCCCGACGGCTGGCGCCGACCCGGCTCGCCGACCTGCGCGGGTCGCCCGGGGGCCGGCCGGAGGCGGTGCGGCTGGCGGGCATCATCGTCTCGTCGCGGACGCAGAACACGCGCCGCGGCCGCATGGGCGTGATCGTGCTCGACGACGGCACGGCGCAGCAGGAACTGACGATCTACGCCGAGGTGTACGACCGCAAGCGGGCGCTGCTGCGCGAGGACACGCTGGTCATCGTGCTGGGCAGGGCGCGCTACGACGAGTTCCGCGAGCGGCTGTCCGTCAACGCCGACGAAGTGATGGATCTCGCCGAGGCGCGGGCGCGCGCCGCCGCGCGGGTGCGGATCGAAGTCGACGGCGCGCCGGATCTGCAGCGTTTCCGCGGCGCGCTGGCGCCGTTCCGGGTCGCCAACGGCGCCGCCGACAGCGGCTGCCGTGTCGTCGTGCACTACTGCAATGGCGTCGGCGCCGCCGACCTGCTGCTGCCGGAGGACTGGCGCGTGCGCGCCGACGAGTCGCTGATCGAGGAACTGCGGCAGCAGCCGCGGGTGAAGTCAGCCGGGCTCGCCTACCTCTGATCCGTCGCGCCGGCGCAGGTACTGGTCGAGGCCGCGGCTGGCGCGGGTCTCGCCGCCGGCTAGGCGCTGCTGCAGCCGGCGCCGGTTCTCGCCTTCGCGGGCGCGGTCGTTCTCGCGGTGCCACAGGTGCAGCACGGCGGTGGCGAAGGCGCCTTCCTTGCGCCGCACGCCGCGGTTGAGCAGGCGCACGGCGAGGTCGGAGTCCTCGAAGCCCCAGCCTTCGAACGCCTCGTCGAAGCCGTTGACGGCGCGGAAGTCCTCGGCCCAGAGCCCGAGGTTGCAGGTGCGCACCCGCTGCCAGCGCCGGCTTCCGAGCCGGCGCAGCGGCCCCAGCGGCAGCGTGAGCAGCGGCGCGGTGCGGTTGATGGCGCCGCTGCTGCCCGACGCGCGCCAGCGGCCGAAGTCCCAGGCATGGATCGGCAGGCCCGACGCCAGCGCCTCGCGGGTGAAGCGTTCGGACAGCAGCACCCGGTTGCCGGCCACCATCCAGCGGCGTTCGGCGAGCCGACGATGCCGGGTGATGAAGTCCGGCCGCGGCACGCAATCGCCGTCGAGGAAGATCAGGTACTCGCCTTTCGCCCGCGCGGCGGCGCGATTGCGGGCGGCGCCGGCGCGAAAGCCGCGGTCTTCCTGCCAGACATGCGCCATCGGCACCGGCGCGGCGGGCGCCATCCGCCGGATCAGGTCGCGGGTGCCGTCGCCCGAGCCGTCGTCGGCGACCAGGATCTCGAAACCGGTGTCGGTCTGCGCGAACAGGCCGCGCAGCACCGCGGCCAGCGCGTCCGGCCGGTTGAAGGTGGTGACGATGACGCTGATCAGCACCGGCGTCGGCGATCAGCGCTTCAGGCTCGGCGGCAGCGGCGGCTCGGCGGCGAGCCGCGCCATGCGCTCGTGGTACTTGGCGTAGCGGTAGAACGTGCCTTCGAAGTTCGACAGGGCGATGACGAAGCCGGCCCAGCCGTCGAGAAAGCCGGCACGCACCACGTAATGGCGCAGGAACGCCGCCAGGCCATGGGCCAGCGCCGAGGCCATCGACGGTGTCTTGCCGCGCCGGGCAAGCCGCTCGACGCCGAGCGTCGAGTAGCGCTGCGCCTTGTGCAGCACCTGGGCGAGATCGCGGAATGGCACCTGCGCGATCGGCTCCTCGAGCCGGCCGAGGCGGCCGTCGAGGACGTAGGTCTCGTGGACCGCGTCCTCGGTGTAGCGCAGAGCGCCGCGGCGGAACAGCTGCGGCTGGCGATAGTCGGGATACCAGCCGGAGTGCCGGATCCAGCGGCCGAGGAAGAAGTTGCGCCGCGGCACCAGGTAGGCGTCGGCGGCGTCCGGGCTTGCAATCACGCGGCGGATCTCCGC
>CAYLZU010000080.1:0-11424 GCA_964388005.1 uncultured Burkholderiaceae bacterium | reverse complement strand
CCGCGCCACCTGCGCCGCGCCCTCTTCGCGCTGCGCGCGGGCGCTGGTCTCGGCGACCTCGGCAGCGTGCGCCACCTGCTGGCCGAAGCCGGCCAGTTGCGTCGTCTGCAGGCTGGCCACCCCGGTGACCTGGGCCGCGAGCGCGGTCTGCATCTCGTTCAGCCGCTGGCCGGTCTCGATGCGGACCTGGCTCGCCGAGGTGTCGATCGCGGCGCGCAGCTCGCGTTCCAGCCGCTCGTTGTGCGCCTCGCGGCTGCGCTCGCTGTCGGCAAGACGCCGCGACAGCACCGCCTCGAGGCTGCGCTTCAGCCAGACGAGCGCCAGCAGCAGGACGACGATCAGCGCCGCCGCGAACGCGGCGGCCAGTTGCACTTCGCTCAAAGAGGATCTCCTCCTGGCGGCGATCTTAACGTCGGCGTCTTCCGCGACATTCGACGGACCGCGCAGCTTCGCCGGCGGCAGGCTCGCCAGCCGAGCCCTGCCACCGCACACCCTCGTCAACGTGCCCGGATCGCAGCCACGGCAAGCCGCGTCGCGGCCCGACCCCGCACGGCTGAGATACTTCGCCCCGATGCAGGACATCCTCGCCGTCACGGTTCCGTTCTTCGCCCTGGTGCTGTGCGGCTACGTGGCGGCGCGGTCGGACTTCCTGCCGGACTCCGCGATCCCGGGCCTGAACGGCTTCGTGCTGTTCTTCGCCCTGCCGTGCATGCTGTTCCGCTTCGGCGCCTCGCTGCCCGTGCGGCAGCTGCTCGACCCGGTGGTGATCGTCGTCTATCTCGTCGCCGCGGCGGCGATGGTCGGCGGCACCATCGCCGTGACGCATCCGGCGCGCATCGGCATGAAGGACGCCGCCTTCGGCGCCCTGACCGCCGCGTTTCCGAACACCGGCTTCATGGGCGTGCCGCTGCTGGCGGCGCTGCTCGGGCCGTCGGCGGCCGGGCCGGTGCTGACCACCATCCTGGTCGACCTCCTGATCACCAGTTCGGTGTGCATCTCGCTGGCGCATGCCGGCGATCGGGTCGGAAGCGGACTTGCCGCCGACATCCTGCGCGCGGTGCGCGGCGCTCTGCATAACCCGCTGCCGTGGGCGATCGTGCTCGGCATGGCGGCATCGGCCACCGGCTTCGGCCTCCCCGGCCCGCTCGACACGGTGGTGAAGATGCTCGCCGACGCCGCCACGCCGGTGGCGCTGTTCACCATCGGCACCGTGCTGTGGCGGGCGCAGTCGCACGTGCATCGCCGCACGCCGCCGGCGGCCTACCTGCCGCTGGCGCTGATCAAGCTGCTGGCGCACCCGCTGCTGGTGCTCGCCGCCGGCGGCGCGGCGATGGCGGCCGGCGCCCCGCTGTCGCCCTTCACGCTCGCCGTGCTGGTGCTGGCTGCCGCCCTGCCGTCGGCGAGTTCGGTGTCGCTGCTGGCCGAGCGCTACGGCGCCGACAACGGACGCATTGCCTGGGCGGTGGTCGCCTCGACGGCGCTGGCATTCGCCACGTTCACGCTGATCGCCTGGGTGGCGCGGGTGCTGCTGCCGTAGCTTGAGAACAAGGCCACTGGCTCTCCATGACCACCACGCGGCGCTGGGTCGCAGCAGCGTTCGGGCGGAGCGACGACTCTGACTCGTATGGCGCTGAACCCACGCCGCAGGTCTCCGAGCGCTCGGCGCACTCGACTTGCCGCACAATAACGATCGCTGTCACCGCTGCGACGGGGTCCGCGAGAACTCGATGGCTCGCGCAGCGGACTGTCCGCGGCCGGCGAGGAGGAAACTACATGCAATGGCATGATCGAATCACGATCGAGCCCGGCAAGTGCGGGGGCCGGCCCTGCATCCGCGGCATGCGCATTCGGGTTGCCGACATTCTCGATCTGCTCGGCAACGGGGTCGGCGTCGACCAGATACTGCTGGACTATCCCGACCTCGAACGCGAGGACATTTTCGCGGCACTCCGGTTCGCCGCCCAGCGCATCGACATCGCCCGCCTTGCTGCATGAGGCTCTCGCTCGACGCGCAACTGCCCCCGGGCCTCGCGCGCTGGCTCGCCGACGAAATCGGCCTCGACGCCGTTGCCATTCGCGATCTCGGCCTGCGCGACGCGGACGACCGTTCCATTTTCGAGGCGGCGCGCAGGGAAGCGGCGGTGCTGATCAGCAAGGATCAGGACTTCGTGCCCTGGTGCAGCGTTATGGACCGCCCCCGAAACTGGTCTGGCTGACATGCGGCAACACCTCGAACGACACGCTGCGACTCCTGTTCCGCTCGGCGTTGCCGGCGGCGCTGCGATAACGCGATGAAGGAGACGACATCGTCGAGCTCGGATGATGGCGCCGGCTCGCTCCCTTTCGACTGGCGGTGCACCGAGAATCTGACCGGCCAATCAGCAGCGCTGCGGCGCACGGCCAGGCTGCCGCCGGCGCTGGCCGCCGCCGAGGCGCACAGGCGAGAGCGCCCCATTCAGCGGCAACTGCCCTACTCGCGCCAGCGCCGGTGCACCCAGAACCACTGTTCCGGGTGGCGCAGGATCATCCGCTCCAGCGCCGCGTTGTACTGGCGCGTGTTGCGGGCGATCTCCTCGTCGTAGTCGTCGCAGGCGAACGGATCGATCGGATCCTCGAAGCGCAGCACGTGCATGCCGTCCGGCTCGCGCCAGCTCGACGCCGGCACCACCCGGACCCCGGCGGCGCGCGCCATGATGGCAAGGCTGCGGAAGGTGCCGGCGGCGTGGCCGAAGAACTCGACCCGCACCGCGTCGCGCCCGGCGGCGTGCTGGTCGAAGGGAAAGACGACGAAGTCGCCCGCCTCAAGCCTCTCGAGGATGGTCGGCAGCGAGCCCTTCTTCGGCAGCACGCCGAAGCCGGCCTTGCGGAAGCGGCGGGTGACGAAATCGTCGAGCCAGCGCGGCTTGAACGGCCGCCGCAGGAAATGGAAGCGGCCGGTGACCTGCGGAAAGTGACGCAGGCCGGCGGCGGTCGACACCTCCCAGTTGCCGAAGTGCCCGGTGAGGATCAGCAGGCCGCGGCCGGACTCGTAGGCGTCGGTGATCGGGGCGATGTTCTCGACCCGCACCATGGCCAGACGCTTGCGCTCCGACAGGAACGGATACCACAGGAACTCGCACAGCAGCCGCCCGAGGTGCCCGTAGTGCGCCTGCGCGAGGCGGACGATCTCGTCGTCCCCCACCTGCCTGCCGTAGACGCGGCGCAGGTTCGCCAGCACCAGATCGCGCCGGATCGGCAGCAGGCGGTACAGCAGGCGCCCGAGCATCGGCACGCGTGTGGCCATCGGCACCGGCATCGCCATCGCCGTGGCCGCGTGGCGATCATGAGTCAGCGACAGCGCGATCGAGTCGATGCGATGCAGGTCGAGCACGCGCCGGCCGTCGGCGCTGCAGGCGATCCGCGGCGCGCCATAGGGATCGCGCTCGACCGAGAAGTCCTCGGCCGTGATCGCGCCGAGCGCGGTCTCGCGCGGAAAGAGCTTCAGGCACGCTTCCCGGGCCGCGAATCGCGCCGCCAGGCTGGCGACGCGGCCAGGGCCGTCGCCGGCATCGGCGAGTTCGCGCGGCGTGAAGATCCGCGCCAGGTCCGCCGGCGGCGTCTCGGCGAGCAGCCGCTCGATGCGCGCGATCTCGACCGTGTCGACGCCGCAGCGCGCGGGCAGCGTCGATGGTGTGCCGGCCGCGCCGGCGAGCGCAGCGGCGCCCGGCGCAGCGGCCGCGGCAGGCTGCGCCGGCTCGGTCATGCGGCTCTGACGATCAGCGCCGCGTTGGTGCCGCCGAAGCCGCGCGACAGCACCAGCGCCAGCGGGCTCCTCGGTGTCCGGGGCAACGGTGAAACCGGCAGGTCGGCAAAGGCCGGGTCGATCTCCGTCAGCGTGGCGATTCCCGGCACGATGCCACGGCGCAACGACTCCAGCGCCAGCACAGCTTCGATCGACCCCGAGGCGGCGATCAGATGGCCGATGCACCACTTGAAGCCGGTCACCGGCGGCGGCGAGGCGCCGAAGACATCGAGGATCGCGCGCGCCTCCGAGGCATCCGACTGCCGGGTGCCGTTGGCGTGGCCGACGATCATGCCGATGTCGCCGGCGAAGGCGCCGGCATCGTCGAGCGCGGCGCGCATCGCCCGCGCCGGCCCGTCGCCGGAGGCAGCGACGCCGAAGGCGCTGTCGCCCTCGGTGGCGGCGCCGCCGCCGAGGACTTCGCCCAGCGCCGTCGCTCCACGGGCGCGCGCGTTCGCTTCGCTTTCCAGCACCAGCGCCGCCGCCCCCTCGCCGAAGGCGCTGCCGTCGCGGCGCGCGTCGAACGGCCGCACGGTGTCCTCGGCAAGCACCCCGACCTGGTGGTAGTACAGGACGGTCTGCGGCTCCAGCGCCGCGTCGTGGCCGATCGCCACCGCCCGCCCCGCCTCGCCGTCGCGCACCGCCGCGAACGCCTCGACCATCGCCAGCAGGCCGCTGGCGCTGTGCGTGGTGACGCAGGCATTCGGGCCTTTCAGGCCGAAGCGGATGCCGATGTGGCACAGGACGTTGTTCGGCAGCGTGCGCAGCAGCCACATCGGGTTGACGTTGCTCGCCAACTCGCGGCCGAATGCCGGCAGGTCGTCGCCGACGACATCGAGCAGCGGGAAGAAGTCGTACTGGCTCTCGTAGGTGCCGCCGCCGGAGCCGACATAGACGCCGATGTCGTCGCTCACCGCCGCCGCGGCGGCTTCGTCGAGCGCATCGCGCCAGGCGACGAGTCCCGACGATTCGATCGCCTGCGCGCCGGCATACAGGCCGAACAGATCGGAGCGCCGGATCAGCTTGTGCAGCTTGCGGTCCGGGACCAGCCTGTTCGGCTGCAGGTCGCGGATCTCGGCGGCGATCCTTCGCGGCCAGCCGGTGGTGTCCCAGCGTTCGATCGGGCCGACGGCGGAGCGGCCTTCCAGCAGCGCATCGACGATCTGCCGCGGCGAGGCGCCGGCGGCGCACAGCGCGCCGGTTCCGGTGATGACGACGCGGGTCATCGGCTGCCGTCCTCGACCAGCCCCGGATGTCGCAGGGCGACGCAACTGTTCGAGCCGCCGAAGCCAAGCGAATTCGACAGCGCCAGCCGCACGCGCCGGGGGCGCGGTGCGTCGCGGACGATGTCCAGGTGGGCGCAGTCCGGGTCGGTCTGGCGCAGGTTGGCGTTGACCGGCAGCACGCCGCGGTCGATCGCCAGCGCGCACACGGCCGCCTCGACGGCGCCGGCGGCGGCGATCAGATGGCCCATCACGCTCTTGGTCGAACTGACCGCCACCTGGCTAACGCCGTCGCCGAACACGACGCCGGCGGCGGCGGCCTCGCTGCGGTCGTTCATCGGCGTCGAGGTGCCGTGCGCGTTCAGATAGTCGACCTCGTCGGCGGTGGCGCCGGCGTCGGCGATCGCCCGCCGCATGGCCTGGATCGGCCCGTCGCCGGACGGATGCGAGTCGGTGATGCGGTAGCTCGACAGCGAGTTGCCGTCGCCGGCCAGTTCGGCATAGATGCGGGCGCCGCGGCGGCGGGCCGCGGTCCACTCCTCCAGCACCAGGAAGCCGGCGCCTTCGCCGAGGACGAAACCGTTGCGGGTCTTGTCGAACGGGCGGCTGGCGCGCTCGGGCGCGTCGTTGTCGGGCGACACCGCCGACAGCAGGCAGAAACTGCCGAGGCCGACGGGGGTGATCATCGAGTCGAAGCCGCCGGCGAGCGCGAAGTCGGCCGCACCGCGGCGGATGAGTTTCAGCGCCGTTCCGACCGCCTGGCCGCCGGAGGCGCAGGCGGTGTGCACCGCCGTCGCGTAACCGCCGATGCCGTAGCGGCGCAGCAGCACCGAGAGCCCGGCGGTGGTCACGGTGCGGGCGAAGATCATCGGATCCTGCGCTGTCGCGGACGCTGCCAGCCGCAGCGCGTCGAGCTGGCCGTCGACCACGGCGTCGCGGTGCACGGCGGCGAGCGCCTCGTAGTCGAAGGTCATCATGCCGGTGCCGACCGAACACGCCCAGCGCGTGCGGGTGGCCGCGTCCGGCCGGATGCCGGCATCACGGAACGCCTCGTCGGCGGCGGCGAGGGCGAAGCCGTGCGAGCGGTTGGCGTACTTGATGAGCTTGCGGTCGTCGATCACCGCCGCGGCGTCGAAGTCCTTGACCTCGGCGGCGATACGCACCGGGAAGCCGCTGGCGTCGAAGTGGCGGATCGGCGCCGCGGCGCTGCGGCCGGCGAGCAACGCCGTCCAGGTCGCCGCCGCCGAATTGCCGGCCGGCGTGACCATGCCGATGCCGGTGACGGCGACGCGGCGCCTGGCCGTCATGCGCGGCTCCCGGCGACGAGGGTCGCGACCGCGGTGGCGACCGTGCGGTCACCGACGCGGGCAGCGAGCTTCATCTTCGTTGCCGTGACGTCGCCCGATGCCCGATCGACGCGCAGATCGACGACCTGTCCCGGAAGGATCCAGCTGCGCATCTTGACGTTGGCCACGGTCGCGACCCGGTTCGCGCCGCCACCGCCGGTAAGTTCCACGGCCCAGTGCGTCAACGCGTGCATCAGCAGGGTCGCCGGATACACCGGCCGCCGCGGAAAGTGGTCGTTGAAGAACGCCGCGTGGTTCGGCACGGCGAGCCGCGCATCGATCGATTGTCCCGGGTCGCGGCGCACCAGCTCGCCGAGCGGCGCCTCGATGCCGCGGCACGCTCCCGGCGCGCGTCCGGACGCGGTCAGCTGGGCAAAATCCGCCGCCACCTGCGCCGGATCGTCGAAATCCTCCATCGGCATCATCGGCCCGACGCTGTGCTTCAGTTCCAGCACCAGGCGCCCCGTGCATCGGGCGCTGCCGCTGTAGGAGATCGCCTCCGCGGTGCAGCTCTCGGTCAGCGCCTCCAGCTCCAGCGTGTCGCCGGGGCCGCAGGCCTCGTGGAAGACGATCTCCTGCGCCAGCCCGGCGACCGGGCGGACACGGAAGTCGAGGCTCGCCATCGCCGACCAGGCGGCGAGCTGGCCCACCGCCTCCGCCGCCAGCGACGGCGGAAAGGCGCCGATGCCCTCCGGGATCCGGTAGCGGCCACGCGCCCTTGCATCCGGCACCAGCTCGGTGATCGCGTCGACGAACGAGAAGGCGGCGAAGCGTCCGCCGCCCGGCGATGCGGCGGCGGCCGGCGCACCGGCCACCGGCGCTGCCGCGACGATGGTTCCGCTCCTCAGCCGGCCGCCGCAGCGGCACGCTGCGAGCGGATCACCAGCTTGGCGAAGGTCTCAGCGGTGAACAGCCGCGGGATGTCGGCCACCGGCATCGGCGTGCGGAAGCGGTCGGCCGGCACCTCGCTGAGAAATGCCCGCAGCCGCTCCATGCCGCGCTCGGTGACGATGCCCTTGGTCTCGAATTCCGCCTCCGGCAGGTCGCCGCGCGCCTCCTCGACGATCTTGCCGCGCGGGATCTTGACCTTGAAGGCGCGCTCGAGGCGGAAGACGAGGTCGAGGAAGTCGATCGACTCGGCGTCGAGCCCCTCGATCAGCGACACGTCGAGCTTGACCTCCTCCGGCTCGATGCCGAGCGCATCGGCGATGGTCCTGGCCACGGTCGGGAACACCGCCGCGATTTCTTCCTTGCTGATCTCTGGGTTCGACATGTTCCTCATCCCATCTTGAAGCCGCCGTCCACGTACAGCACCTGGCCGGTCACGTAATCGGAAAAACCGGAAGCGAGAAACCACACCGCGTCGGCGACCTCGGCGGGGGTGCCGAAGCGCTTGAGCAGGATCCTCGATTTCACCTCGTCGGGCGCCAGTTCGCGCACCTGCTGCGACATCTCCGTCTCGATCACCCCCGGAGCGACCGCGTTGACCGTGATCCTGCGCGGCGCCAGTTCGACTGCCAGGGCCCGGGTCAGGGCGTCGATCGCCCCCTTGCTGGCGGCGTAGTTGCTCTGCCCGCGGCCGCCCCTGGCTCCGGCCACCGAACTGATGTTGATGATCTTACCGGCGCGGCGCGAGATCATGTGCGGAACGACGGCGCGGGTGACGTTGAAGGTGCCGCCGATGTTCACCGCGAGCACGGTGTCGATGTCGTCGTCCTCGAGCAGGCCGAGCAGGTTGTCGCGGATCACGCCGGCGTTGTTGACCAGGATGTCGATCCGTTCATGGCGGTCGACGAAGCGCTCGACCGCCGCCGCGACGCCCTCGCGGTCGCGGACGTCGACCTGTTCCGCGGTCACCGCGCGGCCGGCCTCGCGGCTCGCCGCCACCACCTCCTGCGCCGCCTCGGCATGGCCGCGATAGAGGAAGGTCACCGCCGCGCCTTCGGCCGCGAGGACTTCGACGATCGCCCGGCCGATGCCGCGGCTGCCGCCGGTCACCAGCGCCGTCTTGCCGGCGAGGCCCGAATCGCGCCCCATCGTCAGCCGGAGATGCTGAAGCCGCCGTCGACCATCAGCGTGTGGCCGTTGACCATCGCCGCCTCGGGCAGGCAGAGCAGGTACACCGCGTTGGCGACATCCTCGGCCGTCAACTGCCGTTCCGCCGGCGTGCGGTCGGCATACATCGCCAGCACCTGCTCGCGGTTGGGGAAGTACTTCAGCGCGTCGGTGTCGACGGCGCCGGCGCTGACCGCGTTGACGCGGATGCCGCGCGGGCCGAGCTCCTGCGCCAGCGCGCGCACCAGCGATTCGAGCGCCGCCTTCGAGGCGCCGATGAAGCCGTAGTTGGGCATCGCCCGCTGCGCGCCGAGGCTGGAGATGGCGACGATGCGGCCGCCCGCCGGCATCAGCGGCGCGGCGCGCTGCGCCAGCAGGGCGAGCGCCAGCGCGTTGGTCTCCATGCACCAGCGCCAGTGCTTCAGGGTCATCTCCAGGGTCGGCTTGAGCACGCCGCTGGCGGCGTTGCTGACGACGATGTCGACGCGTTCGAACTGGCTCCGCACCTCGGCAAACAGCTCGTCGATGCTGTCGGCCAGCGCCACGCTGCCCTGCACCGCGATGGCGCGGCGGCCGAGACGTTGCACTTCCGTGCACAGCGAGGCCGCCTCGTCGGCGCTGTTGTAGTAGTTGGCGATGACGTCGCAGCCTTCGGCGGCGAGCTTCAGCGCCGTGGCGCGGCCGATGCCGCGCGCCGCGCCGGTGATCAGCGCCACCTTGCCCTGCAGGGGTTGAGTCATCGCCGGGAAGCCGAAGGTCTCTGTCGTGCGTGGCGCGCGCGGCGCCAGCCTTGCTCGGTTGGTGTCGCAGGACCTGGCCGCCATGCGGGCAGTCGGGCCGCGTCCACCTGCCGGTGACGGGGATGCCGGACTGCGATGCTCCTGCCTGCGGGCGGAACCTCCCTGTGTCGCGAAATTGTAGGGCACGGCGGCAGCCGTCCTTCACCGCCACGGGTCCGCAGCGGCCGCGCCGCCGCATCTCAACCGGCGCGGTTGCGCATCCAGTCCGCGGTCTGGAAGAACGCCTGCCGCAGGCGCCCGCGCAGTTCATCCGCCACGCCGACCTCGACCATCGCCTGCTCCATGCAGGCCAGCCACTGATCGCGTTCGGTGATGCCGATCGAAAACGGCAGATGGCGGGCGCGCAGCATCGGATGGCCGAAGCGCTCGATGTACAGGCCTGGCCCGCCGAGCCAGCCGGACAGGAACAGGAACAGCTTCTCGCGCGCGTGCGCCAGGTCGGCGGCGTGCAGCCTTCGGATCGCCGCGTACTCAGGCTCCAAGTCCATCAGGTCGTAGAAGCGATCGACCAGCGCGCGCACGGCGGCCTCGCCGCCCAGCAGCGCATACGGCGTCTGCGCGGCGGTCGACGCGCCCTCGGTGGGATCGGGAACGCCCACCGCCTACGCCTCGCGCAGGGTGGCCAGCGGCGGCGACTTCAGCACGTTGCGCAGGCCCAGCCAGCCGCCGGCCAGCGCGCAGGCGATGCCGCCGCCGATGCCGAGCACGAATACCCAGGGCGCAACCGTGTAGTCGAACTCGAAGGCAAAGCGCGCCAGCGCCCATCCCACGGCGGAGGCCGCGGCGGCGGCCAGCAGCCCGGCCAGACCGCCGAGGCAGAGCATCTCCGCCGTCTGCGCCCGCGACAGCTGCGCCCGCGAAGCGCCGAGCGCGCGCAGCAGGCCGGCCTCGCGCACGCGCTCGTCGAAGGTGGCAGCGAGCGCTGCGTACAGCACCAGCACGCCGGCGGCGAGGGTGAACAGGAACAGGAACTCGATCGCCGCGATCACCTGGTCGAGCACCGCCTGCACCTGGCGGAAGATGGCGCTGGTGTCGAGCACGGTGATGTTCGGCATCTCGCGCAGCAGTTCGGCGGCCAGCGCCCCCTTGCCCGCCGGCAGGTGAAAGGCGGTGATGAAGCTTTTCGGCTGCCCGGCCAGCAGGCGGCTGGGCATGATGACGAAGAAGTTCGCGCGCAGCGAATCCCAGTTGACCTTGCGCAGGCTGCCGACGCGGGCGCGAACGGTGTTGCCGGCGATGTCGAAGGTCAACTCGTCGCCGAGGGCGATGCCGAGCTGGCCGGCGATGCCCTCCTCCATCGACATCTCGTCGGCGTCGGCCGCATGCCAGCGGCCGGCGACGATCGGGTTGTGCGCCGGCGCCTCGTCGGCGTAGGACAGATTGAACTCGCGGTCGACCAGCCGCTGCGCCCGCTCGCTGGCGAAGCTCTCCGGCCCGATGGCGCGGCCGTTCACCGCGATCAGCCGGCCGCGGACCATCGGGTGCAGCGGCGCGTCGGCGATGCCGGCCTCGCGCAGCCGCCGTTCGACCGCGGCCACCTGGTCGGGCTGGATGTTGATGACGAAGCGGTTCGGCGCATCGGGCGGCGCCGCCGCGCGCCAGGCGCCGACGAGATCGGTGCGCACGACCGTCAGCAGCAGCAGCGCCATGATGCCGACCGCCAGCGCGATCAGCTGCACCACCGCCGCCGCCGGCCGGCGCTGCACGGCGGCCACGGCGAAGCGCCAGGCGACGCCGAGCTTGCCGATCGACCGCAGCGGCGCCAGCAACTGCAGCACCAGCCAGGCGCAGGCGGCGAACGCCACCACGCCGACCACGAAGCCGCCGGCCGTCAGGGCGCCGATCTTCAGGTCGCCGGCGGCCCAGATGATCAGCGCCAGGAAGCCGGCGAGGCCGACCAGGTAGCCGGCCAGCGCGCGCGAGCCTGGCGGGCCGACGTCCTTGCGCAGCACCCGCAGTGGCGGCACGGCACGCAGCTGCGCCAGCGGCGGCAGCGAGAAGCCGAGCAGCAGCACCAGGCCGGTGGCGCCCGCCTGAAGCGCCGGCGCCAGCGACGGCAGCGGCAGGCGGTTGGCGATCAGCGAACCGAGCGCCTCGATCAGCAGGAAGTGGAAGGCGAAACCGAGCGCCATGCCGACGGCGCAGGCGGCAAGGCCGATGGCGACGAACTCGAGCGCGAACAGGCGGAAGATATCGCGCTGGGCCAGCCCGAGGCAGCG
>CAYLZU010000079.1:0-11495 GCA_964388005.1 uncultured Burkholderiaceae bacterium | reverse complement strand
GCCTGCAGGCTGCGCGCCGAACGCAACTGCCGCCACAGGCGATCGTCCGGGCGCGCCGCCAGCCGCGCGCACAGCCGCGCGTAGCCATAGTCGAGCGACGGATCACCGAGCATCGCTGCCTCCGGTCGGGCGAGGCAGGCGCGGGCCGGCAGCATCGCCGGCCTTCATCGCGAGGCTCCGGTCAGCTGCGCGGCCAGTGTCTCGATCGCCCGGCCGAGCGGCGCTGCCCAACCTGCCGGCACGATGACGCGATCGAACTCCGCCTGCTGCCGCGCCAGGGCGTCGAGCTGCTGCTTCAGGGCCGCGGCCGACCAGCGCTGCACGCGAACGCTGCGGTGCGCCGCGCGGCGGGCGATCTCGCGCGCGCGTTGGTGGGCACGCTCGACGATGGCCTCGGCTTCGAGCGCGCAGCGCTGCACGTCGAGGCGGGCGTCGCGCTCGGCCTGCAGCACGCGCGCGATCGCGGCGTCGACTTCCGCGGCGTCGATGCGCGGTCCGTTGCCTTCCTGCTGCATGCGCTGCTCCGGGCCAGCCTGGCGGACGAGCGCCTTCCTGGAGTTGACCATGTTGCGCGTGCCGCCGGAGCGCGCGGTTGACTGCGGTCAATCGCACGGAAACCCTGCTTCGCGCGGGCCGAAGCTCCACGGTGACGAGACCCGATCCGCCGGTGAGGCAGCCGTCCGCGCCAGTGCGTACGGAAACGCCGCAGCGTGGTGAGACGTCGGGAACGGCAGCGGCCGCAGCGGTCCTGCCGTCGGGCACTCCACGCCCGTCCCGGGAACGCGACTGCGTGCGCAGCGCAGCGACCCATCACTGCCAGTCTCGCGCTTGCGCCGCACAGCCGCGCGCGCCGTGACGCGGTTGTCACGTCAACGGTGACAGTCGCTCGATGTCCGCTGTCGTTGGTTGACCGTCCTCGCCTGTCGATCGGCACGACCATCGACGCTGCCGTCGTTTCCCGGCCGCATCCGGGTGCCGCGTCGCTGCCCGTCCTTCGCGCCGCGGCCCCGCCCTTGCCCCGGCCGATCGCCGCGTGTAACGGAAGACGTTACCGATCCCGCGTTTTTTTGTGCGACTCCTTGTCGGCCGCTTGTTTCTTGTCAAGACTCGCGGAACCAATCAGGAACACGCTTCGAAAAGCTGGTTGGCGGAAATCCGAAGGCTGGTCGGGTCGGTCGGACAGGTGCGCGGCATCGTCGCGGCCGCGACTTCGCGAGCTGCGGTCCGGGATTTCCACGAGGGGCTGAGCAGGTGCCGTCGCCGGGGTGCACGAGACCGTCGGCGGATCGGGAGATCGAGCCAGTGAGGAGGAAGGTATGAAGAAGAGGCCGTTGTTGGGTTTGGTCTTCGCCGCCATGCTGGGCATCGGCCTGGCGGGATGCAGCGGGGACGACGGGGCGCAAGGGCCGGCGGGACCGCAGGGTCCGTCGGGTCCCGCAGGTCCGGCTGGTCCGGCCGGCCCGCCGGGGCCGAATGCGGTCATCCTGACGCCGACCACCGATCCGCAGACCTTCGCGGACCTGAGGATCACCGCGACGGTGACCTCGGTCAGCATTTCGAGCCCGCCGGTGGTCAACTTCAAGCTCGCCAATCACGAAGGCAAGCCGATCGTCGGCTTCGGCACCACGTCGAAGAGTTCGACTGCGAAGTTCGCCAGTTACCCGAATCTGGCGTTCTCGCTGGCCAAGCTCGTGCCCGGCGCCAACGGCAGCCCGAGCAAGTGGGTGAGCTACATCGTCACCACGGTTGAGACCAACACCGCCCAGCCGGCACCGACACGGCCGAGCACCGACAACACCGGCACGCTGGTCGACAACGGCGACGGCAGCTACAAGTACACGTTCTACCGCGACGTCACCAAGATCAAGGAGCAGGTCGATGCGATGACGGTCACGGCGCCGAACAACAAGGCGGACCTGGGCGACCTCAGCTACAACCCGAACCTGACGCACCGGCTGACGATCCAGATCTCGGGCAACGCTCCCGGGACCGGAACCAACACGCCGAACGCGGTGCAGACGACTCCGGGTGTGCCGCTGAAAGGCGCGGTCGACGTGGTGTACGACTTCATCCCCGCCACGGGCAAGCCGGTCACGTCGACCGACGCGAAGCGCAACATGACGACCGCTGCCAACTGCAACTCGTGCCACAGCACGCTCGGCGGGATTCCGGGAGACAACCCGGAGAGTTCGGGCGCCGGCTTCCACGGCGGCAGCCGCAACAACGTCGAGTACTGCGTCGTCTGCCACACCGACCAGCGCAAATACGGCCGGACCGAGGCGACCATCGACGCCTCGACGCTGACCTTCACGAGCACCACCTACCGTGTCGACGGCCGCGCCGTCGGCGACATGCCGAACATGGTCCACAAGACGCACCTCGGCGGCATCCTGGCGAAGAGCAATTACAACTACGCCGGCGTGCTGTTCGACCAGGGCGGCTATTCGCAGGACATCCGCAACTGCCAGAAGTGCCACGACGGCTCCAACCCGGCGACGCCGCAGGGCGACAACTGGAAGACCGTTCCCAACCGGCTCGCCTGCGGCGGCTGCCATGACGGCATCAACTTCGCTACTGGCACCGGCGTGACGCTCGCCGACGCCGCCAAGGGGCTGACCTCATCGCCGAACGCGCATCCGGTCGGCCCGGTCTCCGACGACTCGCTGTGCGTGCTCTGCCACGGCCCGGATTCGACCGGCAAGAACCGCATCGAGGGCTATCACCTGCCGGTCACGCCGCCGAACAAGGGCAGCATCCTGCACGTCGCCGGCGGCAGCCCGTACACGAACTCGGCCTGGATCGCGTCGAACCCGGCGCGCCTGCCGGCGGGCGCGATCAAGGTCAGCTATCAGATCGACAGCGTGTCGTTGAACGCCAGCCGCCAGCCGGTGATGAAGTTCCGCATGCTGCAGAACGACGCCCGCAAGGACCTGAACGAGTTTGCCACCGCGGCCGTCAACCCGGCGACGGGGCAGAAGGAGATCTGGGACGGCTTCATGGGTTCACCGAGCGTGTACTTTTCGTTCGCGGTGCCCCAGGACGGCATCGCGGCGCCGGCGGACTTCAACGCCTCGGCCTCGGGCTACCTGCGCAGCATCTGGGCCGGCACGGCCACCGGCGCCGGCGCCGGAACGCTGACCGGCCCCGATGGCAACGGCTACTACACCGTCACGCTGACCGGCGTCACGATTCCCGCCAACGCGGTGATGCTCACCGGCGGTCTCGGGTATTCGTACTCGCCGGCGTCGACGCTGCCGTTGACGCAGACCAATGTGCCCGGCTACCCGGTGCCCGATGGTTCCGGTCTCGACAATCCGGCCGTCGCCAATCCGACCGGTGGCCTGATCGTCATCGCGCCGAACGTGACCCGGGTCGGCACCGGCTTCACCGGCCGCCGTGCGATCGTCGCCGATGCGCGCTGCAACGCCTGCCACCAGGAACTCGGCACGTTCACCGAGGACGCATTCCACGCCGGCCAGCGCAACGACGCTGCCAGCTGCTCCTTCGGAGGCTGCCACACGCCGAACCAGGGCAGCAGCGGCTGGAGCGCGGACACGGCCTACATCACGCACGCGATCCATGGCGGCGCCAAGCGCAGGGTGCCCTTCACGTGGCACTCGGTGTCGGCGACGGACAACTTCAGCAAGATCAACTACCCGGGCATCCTCGCCCGCTGCGAGCAGTGCCACCTGCCGGGGACGTACGACTTCTCGAACGCGGCATCGGCCAACGCCGCCGGCCTCGGCGCCGACCAGCTCGACAAGCGTCCGTACCGCAGCGCCGCTTACGGCACGTACAGCGCGACCGACATCAGCCTGTCGCCGTACGTGACGCCGGGAGTCGACTACGGGGTCCGGTTCTCGTTCAACGCCGCCACCGGAGTGTCGACGCCGGCTGCGGCGACGACCCTGGTCATCTCGCCGACGACGACCGCCTGCGTCGCCTGCCACGACTCGAACCTGGCGGTCAGCCACATGCAGCTGAACGGGGGCTCGTTCTACGCGCCGCGCAGCGGCGCCCTCGGCGTGCAGGAGCAGTGCTTCGTCTGCCACGCCAGCGACCGGCTGGCAAGCATCCGCGACGTGCATGCGAGGTGATCCGGCCTGCCGGCTGATGTTCCTCTAGACGGCGCCTGGGCACTCTGGTGCACGAGCGCCACACCAATCCGGCAGCAGCCGCTGCCGGGTTGATTCTTGTTGAGCTTTGTTGGACAGTGCGATCGTTCGCTCAACGGCGCGGTCAAGGCTCGTGAACAACATGCAGTGCAGCAACCTGCGCCGGCAGCATCGCGTGCTCGAAGCGGTCCTGGGCCTTTCGGGAGCAATGGCCTGCGCGGTCGCTCTCGCCCAGTCTGCGCCGGCAACGGTCACGCTGCCGCCCGGGCATCCGACCGGCGCGCCGAAGCAGTCGGCGCCCGCGGCGCCGGTGCAGCGCATCGACATCAACAGCGCCAGCGCGACGGAACTGAAGACGGTCCCCGGCATCGGCGATGCCGAAGCGAAGAAGATCATCGCCGGGCGGCCGTGGCTCACCAAGATCGATCTCGTCAGCAGGGGCGTGCTGCCCGAGGGCGTCTACGTGGCGCTCCGGGATCGCATCGTTGCCGTGCAGCCGGCGAAGACGGTTTCCAGGAAGTGAACGAGCAGGAGCAGCGCATGAAGCGTTCGACGATCCTCTGGGGGGCCGCGGCCCTGCTGCTGGCGGCGCTGGCGGGTTGCGGCAGTGACGACGACGGCGGCGTTACGGTGCTGCCGCCGACGGGGAGCCCCCTCGCCGCGCAGATCGCCGCCGCGGCGCGGGTGCCCGCCAACGACACCGCGACCAATTCGTCCTCGGCCTTCAAGGTCCTGCAGGACGCCGGCGTGCCGGCGGTGGTGGTGGCGAGCGCGCCGAAGGTGAACTTCACGGTCTTCTCCGACGGCGCGGTGAAGACCGGGCTCACGCTGTCGAACATGAGCCTGATCATCGCCAAGCTCGTGCCCGCCGGTGCCGACAACATCGAAGAGTGGGTGAGCTACACGTACCGGACGGAAGTGCCGCCGCCCAACGTCGGTCCCGGCGGCAAGCCGGTGCTGACGAGCGCGGTGCAGGCCACCACCGATCCGAAGCCAGCCAGCCTCGCCGGCCAGCTGGTCTACAACGCCGACGGCTACTACACCTACACCTTCAGCACTGACATCACCGATCCGTCGAAGACCAACGGCGTGGTCTTCGAGCCGAGCCGCACGCACCGGGTCGCGATCCAGTTGAGCTACACCAACGCCGCCGGCGAGACGGTTCGCGTCAATCCGTACTTCGACGTCACTTTCGACGCCAGCGGCAGGTCGGTCGCGGTCACGGACCCGGCCAAGACCCGGGTGATGGCCGACATCGCGTCCTGCAACGGCTGCCACGAGAGGCTGGCGCTGCACGGCGGCGGCCGGGTCGACGTGCAGTACTGCGTGCTGTGCCACAGCACGAAGACCACCGACGCCAACAGCGGCAACGTGCTGGCGATGTCGACGATGACGCACAAGCTGCACGCCGGACGGCTGCTGAAGAGCAAGTACGACTCCGGGCAGGGCGGCGAGGAGTACGTGATCTGGGGCTTCCAGAACAGCAAGCACGACTACACCCACGTCGGCTTTCCGCAGGACCTGCGCAACTGCACGGTCTGCCACGACGGCGCCAATCCGAAGACGCCGCAGGGCGGCAACTGGAAGACCCGGATCAGCAAGGATGCCTGCCTGACCTGCCACGCCAACAGACCTGGCTCGACGTTTTTCACCGGGCACGCCGCCTACACCGGCGTCGCCGATCCGACCACGGTTCCCGACAGCGTCTGCGCCGGCTGCCACGGCACCACCTCCGGCGTGTCGCCGGAGCGCGTGCACTGGAACCAGAACGAGGAAAACGGCGCCAAGTACCGGATGAACATCGAAAGCGCCGCCTATGACGCCGCTGCGCGCAAGGTGACGGTCAAGTACAACCTGACCGACCCGACCAACAACAACGCCAAGTACAACCTGGTGACCAGCGAATGCACCGGCGCCGGGGCGACGCTGAACTGCTCCAACCAGACCCGTTTCGGCAACCTGCGTCTGTACGTCGCCTACCAGAACCTGGTCGGCCAGGCGACGACGGTGACCGAATTCACCGCCTACAACAACGGCGGCAGCGCTGCCAACGCCTTTGCGTACAAGGGAACCAACGACGGCTCGAACAACTACACCATCGACATCCCGCTGCCGGCCGACAGCGCCAACGCGGTGGCCGGGGGCACGGCGCGTGTGATCAGCGTCGGCCAGATCAAGGAGGCGAAGCTCGAAGTCAAGACCACCGCCGATCCGCGCCCCGAGGTGCAGCCGCGGACGCTGATCAATGTGGTGGCGCAGAACACGTTCAAGGACGTGCTGATCAGCGGCCCGCTCAACCCGCGCCGGCAGGTCGTCTCCAACGAGAAGTGCAACGTCTGCCACGGTGCGCTCGGCACGACCACCGGCTCGAACACGGTCGCCGAGGCGTTCCATGGCGGCGCCCGCAACACGGTTGAGTCCTGCGCCATGTGCCACGACGCGCTGCGTTCGTCGTCGACGGTGATGACCAGCGGCCTGGCGTTGCAGGAGTCGTACCACTTCAAGCGCATGATCCACGGCATCCACTCGACGACGCGGCGCGCCTTCCCGTTCACGCACGGCAATGTCGTGCAGGGGCCGTTCAGCAAGGACGGCGTGCTCACCGGCGGCGGCCTGTTCCTCAACAACCAGAGCGTCAACATCGGTGGCGTGTCGACGGTGGTGATTCCCGCCGGCACGCCGGTGGCTGCCGGCGAGACCTTCGTGACGATCGCCCGGATCATCGACGACGCGGCGCGCGCCAAGGGCTACACCGGCGCGCCGATCGAGCCGGCGCTGAACTACGCGGCCGAGGTCGCCTATCCCGACCTTGGTCTGAACTGCAACGGCTGCCACGTCAACGACTCGTACAAGCGCGACCAGAGCCCGGTGGCCTCGGTGGTGTCGCTGCGCGCCACCGGCGCCGATCCGCTCGCCTACAGCGTCGTCTCGCCGCAGGCGGCGACCTGCACCGGCTGCCACGACTCGTCCTTCGCGATCGGTCACGTGACCTCGTTCGGCGGCTCGGCCTTCGGCAACCGCACGCTCGGCCAGGACCGGCTGGTGACCGAGACCTGCATGGACTGCCACGCGCCCGGCCTGTTCAAGGGCATCGACCTCGTGCACGGAATGAAGTAGCCGGCGTCGCGGCCGGCTGGACTGGGCGAGCTTTCGGGGGAAGCGAATGCGATTGCGCACTGTGTTGGCGGCCATCGGCATCGGTCTGCTGGCGCTGGTGGGGGCGGCCCGGGCGGCGATGGATGCGGACGCCTCGGCGGTCTGCCTGGGCTGTCACGAACAGCACCAGATGCAGATGAAGCTGCAGCCGCACTCGGTCGCCGCCGACCGCCGCACGCCGACCTGCGTGTCCTGCCACGGCGCCAGCGAGAAGCACGTCGAGAACGCGGCCGAGGCCAAGCCCGACCGGCGCTTTCACGGCAAGGGCGCACTGTCGGCCGCCGACTCCAGCGCCGTCTGTCTGGCCTGCCACGAGAAGAGCTCGCAGCGGGCGCTGTGGGCGACCAGCCAGCATGCGTCCGCCGACGTCGCCTGCAGCAGCTGCCATAAGTCGCACGTGAACAAGGATCCGGTGCTCGCCAACGCCAGCCAGCCGGCAGTCTGCTACGCCTGCCATCAGGGGCCGCGGATGAAGGCCAACCTGGCCTGGCGGCATCCGATCGCCGAGGGCAAGATGACCTGCGCCAGCTGCCACGCGGTGCACGGCTCGGCGGGACCGCATCTGGTCAAGCGCGACAGCGTCAACGACACCTGCTACCTGTGCCACGCCGAGTACCGCGGTCCGTTCGTGCATGGCCACCAGCCGGTGAGCGAGAACTGCGGTTCCTGCCACAACCCGCACGGCAGCTCGATCCGCGGCATGCTCAATGCGCGGGCGCCGTTGCTGTGCCAGCAGTGCCACACGCCGCACGTGGCCGGCGGCGTCGGCGCCCTCGGCGGTCAGCCGGGCGTGTTCCCGCCGGCGGCGCCGGGGCAGTTCCAGTCGGCGGTGACGCCGAATTCGAACGGCCTGAACACCGTCAACATGTGGCAGGGCCGCAGCTGCATGAACTGCCACGTGCAGGTTCACGGCTCGAACAATCCGGCCTCCGGCGTGCCGCTGGGCAATCCGACGCCGCAGTACATGTTCCGCTAGCGGATCGGAGCACAGCGATGACGACTCACTCCGCCTTCAGCCGCAGCGCCATCGCGCTGGCGGTGCTCGCCGCGCTCGGCGCCGCCCAGGCGCAGGCGCCAGCCGCCGACGCCAAAGCCGACAGCGAAGTCGAGGCCTGGGCCAGCGTCGGTGTCGGCTGGGCCAGCGGTGACCGCGACGACCGCGCCTTCTTCGGCCAGTACAACGGCCTGCGCGACCAGAGCGTCTATGGCCTGATCGACTTCGACTACACGCGCCGCCGCGAGGCCGACGGCACGCTGGTGAGCCTCGTCGGCACCAATCTCGGCCTACAGACGCGCGAGCTCGGCCTGCTGTGGCAGCGCCAGGGCGACTGGCGCTTCACCGCCGACTACGGCGAGCTGATCCGCCGCGATCCGTACACGATCGATACCGGCATCGCCGGCGCCGGATCGACCACGCCGCAGGTCGTCTACCTGACGGGCGGCGTAGGCAGCGGGTACGACTACGACCCCAAGACCAAGCGCCAGTCGCTGGGTGTCGGCTTCTCAAAGTGGTTCGGCACCGAGGTCGAAGTCGTGGCCGGCGTCAAGAGCGAGAACAAGCAGGGGTCGAGCTTCTGGGGCATCGGCTTCAACTGCCCGGCGCTCGCCGCCCCGGGCTGCGCACCGACGACCGCCATCAGCACCAGCTCGGCGGTGCTGTTCCTGCCGCAGCCGATCGACTCGAATCACACCCAGGTCGACCTGCGCCTGAACTATCTCGGCGAGGCGCTGCGCGTCTCCGGCGGCTACTACGGCTCGTTCTACAACAACCAGTACGGCACCGTGAATCCGGCCGTGCCGGCGAGCCTGAACAACCAGGTCGGCACGCTGCTGCCGCTGTCAAGCGGCCTGCAGCCGATCCTGAATAATCCGGTGGCGCTGCCGCCGGACAACCAGCTGCACAACTTCGACGTCACCGGCAACTACCGCTTCACGCCGACGACGATCGGCAACTTCAAGCTGGCGTACTCGACGGCGCGGCAGGACCAGGACTTCGCGGGCAGCGGGCTGGCGTACGCGCCGGCCGGCGTCGGCAGCCTCGATGGGCGCTTCGACACCACGTTGGCGCAGGTTGGGCTCTCGGCGCGGCCGCTGCCGCGGCTGACGCTGACCGCCGAAGGCCGCTACCAGGACCGCGACGACAAGACGCCGATCGCCGTCTACAACACGATCGAGCGCGCCACCTACACCAACCGCAGCTACGACCTGGAGCGGATCAACGGCAAGCTGCGCGCCGCCTGGCAGTTCGCGCCGGGGGTGCAGGGCGTGGTGGGCTACGACTACGAGTCGATCGATCGCGGCGTCTTCACGCCGTCGAGCGCGGTCGGCGGCGTCAGCGCGCTGCGGCAGGACACCGACGAATCCACCTGGCGCGCCGAGCTGCGCGGACGGGTGTCCGAGACGCTCGGCGGCGAAGTGCGCTGGCGCCGGGCCGACCGCGACGGCTCGAACTGGCTGCGGCCGAACAGCGGCCTCGGAGTGACCGAGATCACGGACCCGGCGACCGGCTTCCCGCCGACGGCGATCTTCTCGCCGACGCTGGCCGACCGCACGCGCGATCTGGTCGAGGTGACCGCGACCTGGCAGGCGACCGAGTTGCTGATGATCCAGCTCGCCGGATCGGGCGGCAAGGACGAATACTCGGCGCCGACGGGTTATGCGCTGCGCGACAGCAAGGTGCGGCTGTACACGGTCGATGCGAACTACGCCGTGTCGGAGCACTGGAACGTCAACGCCTTCGCCTCCTACGGCAAGCAGAAGTACAACCAGGCGCGGCCGGCCGGCGCGATCCTGGAGTTCGACAACACCAACACCACGGTCGGCATCGGCGCCAACGGCAGGATCGGCGAGAAGTTCGAGATCGGCGGCACGCTGTCGTACATCAACGACGACAACGCCTACGCGCAGACCCTCGATCCGCTGGCGCCGCCGGCGGAAGCGGCGCTGCTCGCCGCCGCCGGAGGCCTGCCGGACATCGTCTTCCGGCAGACCGAAGTGAGGCTGTTCGGCAAGTACGCGCTGGCCGAGCGCTCGGTGCTGCGGTTCGACGCCGTCTACCAGAACACCAAGTACGACGACTGGAGCCATCTGTACGGCACCACGCCGTACCGCTACGGCGACAACTCGACGGTCTCGATCTCGCAGGACCAGAACGTCTTCTTCGTCGGCGTCAGCTACGTCTACAGGTGGCGCTGACGCGCCGCGCGCGGAATCGGCTGTCGCCCGACGCCGGCTTCGAGCCACGGCGCCCGCCGGATGGCCGGCGGCTGCCGGCGAGGCGTCACCACGCCTGACGCGCTCGCCGCGGGCGCTTCGCACGGCCCTGCCTGCTACCCTGCGCGCCGCGCCCTGACCGCCCTCGGCCCGCCACCTGCGGCGGCGCCGGCCCGGAGCCGCCGAACTCCAGCCCCAGAATGCTCGAAGCGATCGACCTTGAATGCCAGCGCGGCGAGCGCCTGCTGTTCGCCGCGCTGTCGTTCTCGGTCGCTCCGGGACACTGCCTGCACATCGCCGGCGAGAACGGCGCCGGCAAGACCAGCCTGCAGCGGATCGTCTGCGGCCTGCTGACGCCGACCCACGGCGAAGTGCGCTGGGACGGCGGGAACATCCGCAGGCTGCGCGAGGACTACTGGCAGCTGCTCGCCTATGTTGGGCATCTGAACGGGGTCAAGGACGACCTCACGGCGCTGGAGAACGTTCGCTTCGCCGCCGCACTGGCCGGACATCCGGCCGGGGAAGAGATCGCCCGCGGGGCGCTGGAATCGGTCGGACTGGCTGGCTTCGAGGGCTCGCAGGCGCGCTTCCTGTCGCAGGGGCAGCGCCGGCGCATCGCCCTGGCGCGGCTGTTCCTGGCGCGCGAGGCGAAGCTGTGGGTGCTCGACGAACCGTTCACGGCACTCGACGTTCGCGGCGTGGCGGCGCTGGCGACGCTGGTCGGCGAGCAGCTCGACCGCGGCGGCATCGTCGTGTTGACCACCCACCAGGACGTTCCGCTGCCCTGCAAGGTGCAGCGGCTCGACCTTCACGCCGCAGTGGTACACGGATGAACGCTTCCCGCCGCGTCGAACCGGAATCGTTCAGGCGCCCGCGGCCCGGCCGTGCGGACGACGGGCGCGTCGGCAGGGAGCGCCGGCCCGTCCCGACGCTCCGCTCATGATGGGAACATTCTCCGCCGTCGTCCGCCGCGACCTGCTGCTGGCGCTGCGGCAGCGCGCCGATGTCGCC
>CAYLZU010000078.1:0-11690 GCA_964388005.1 uncultured Burkholderiaceae bacterium | reverse complement strand
CGTGAACAGGCGCAGGAACGGCTCGTCGAACTTCACCAGGCCGAGGTCGCGCATTACCTTGGTCCAGAAGCGCGCGTACAGCAGGTGCAGCACCGCGTGCTCGACGCCGCCGATGTACTGGTCCATCGGCATCCAGTAGTCGATGCGGGCATCGACCATGCGGTCCGCCGCATCCGGCGAGCAGTAGCGCATGAAGTACCAGCTCGAGTCGACGAAGGTGTCCATGGTGTCGCTCTCGCGCCGCGCCGCCTTGCCGCATTTCGGGCAGTTGCACCGCAGGAACGGTTCGTACCGCGCCAGCGGATTGCCGCTGCCGTCGGGAACGAGGTGCTCCGGCAGCACCACCGGCAGGTCCTTCTCCGGCACCGGCACGGCGCCGCAGGCCTCGCAGTGGATGATCGGGATCGGCGTCCCCCAGTAGCGCTGCCGCGAGATGCCCCAGTCGCGCAGCCGGTACTGCACCTGCTTGTCGCCGAGGCCCTTGGCCTTCAGATCGGCGGCGATGGCGTCGGTGGCGGCCTCATAGGCGAGGCCGTCGTACCTGCCCGAGTGCACGCAGGTGCCGCGCTGCTTGTCCGCGTACCACTCCTGCCAGGCGTCGGTCGAGAAGGTCTCGCCGGGCACGGCGATCACCTGTCTGATTCCCAGCCCGTACTTCTTCGCGAACTCGAAGTCGCGCTCGTCGTGCGCCGGCACGCCCATCACCGCGCCTTCGCCGTAGCCCATCAGCACGTAGTTGCCGACCCAGACTTCGACCTTCTCGCCGGTCAGCGGATGGGTGACGAAGAATCCGGTGGCCATGCCGCGCTTTTCCATCGTCGCGATGTCGGCCTCGGTGGCGGCGCCCTTGCGGCACTCGTCGATGAAGGCGGCGAGCCGCGGGTTGTCGCGCGCCAGCCGCGCCGCCAGCGGGTGCTCGGCCGCCATGGCGACGAAGGTGACGCCGCAGATCGTGTCGGCGCGGGTGGTGAACACCCGCAGCAGCTTGTGCTCGCCGTCGATTGCGTACGGGAAGCCGAAGTTCACGCCGGTGCTGCGGCCGATCCAGTTCTCCTGCATCGTCCGCACCTGCGGCGGCCAGTCGGGAAGCGAGGCAAGGCTTGCCAGCAGTTCGTCGGCGTACCGGGTGATGCGCAGGTAGTAGCCGGGGATCTCGCGCCGCTCGACGATCGCGTTCGAACGCCAGCCGCGGCCGTCGATCACCTGCTCGTTGGCGAGCACGGTCTGGTCCACCGGGTCCCAGTTGACCACCTGGGTGGCGCGGTAGGCGATGCCTTTCTCCAGCATCTTCAGGAACAGCCACTGGTTCCACTTGTAGTAATCGGGATCGCAGGTGGCGATCTCGCGGCTCCAGTCGAAGGCGAGCCCGAGCGGTTGCATCTGCGCCTTCATGTCGGCGATGTTCGAGCGCGTCCACTGCGCCGGCGGCACGCCCTTGTCGATGGCGGCGTTCTCCGAGGGCAGGCCGAAGGCGTCCCAGCCCATCGGCGTCATCACGTTGAAGCCGCGCATCCGCTGGATGCGATAGAGCACATCGTTCAGCGTGTAGTTGCGCACGTGCCCCATGTGCAGCCGGCCGCTGGGGTAGGGCAGCATCGAGCAGACGTAGAACTTCGGCTTCGGGCGGCCGGAAGCGTCCGTGGCATGCTCGACGGCGCGATAGGCGTCGCGGCTGCGCCAGTGCGCCTGGGCTGCGGCTTCGACCTGCTGCGGGTCGTACTTTTCCTGCATCGGAGATGGCTCGAAGGATTCCGATGCCAGTATATCGGCGCGCCCCTCGCAGACTCGGGACGCGCCGCGGCAGGACGCCGCGGTCAGCTCAGGAAGCCGAGGTCGCGCGTACTGAAGTTGACGATGTCCGGCAGCGCATCGGCGAGGCTGGCATCGGGTACGCCGAACCAGCGCGCCAGCGTCGATGCATATTGCACCACGGCCGTCGTCGGCAGCAGCCGGCCGGATCCGACGTCTTCGTCGGTGTTCAGCGCCACCACCGGGAAGCGGCCGTGGATGCCGCTCCTGACCGCGCCGCCAACGACCAGGTGATGGGCGCCCCAGCCGTGGTCGCAGCCGTCGCCGTTGCTGGTCAGCGTGCGCCCGAAGTCGGAGGCGGTGAAGGTGGTGACGCTGCCGGCCACACCAAGCTCGACGGTGGCGCGGTAGAAGCTGTCGATCGCCGAGGCGAGGCCGGCGTGCAGTCCCGGTTGCGAGGCGAGCTGGCTGTCGTGGGTGTCGTAGCCGCCCTGGCTGACGAAGAACACCTGGCGCCTTGCGCCGAGCGCGCCGCGCACGGAGATCATCCGTGCCACCATCCGCAGCTGTTGCGCCAGCGGGTTGTCGTCGGAAAATGGCGTGGTCAGCGCCGGCGCGCCGGCCAGCGCCTCGCTGAGCGCCGCCGCGGCATCGATCGAGCGCGCGGTGACGCGGGCATGCTCGTTGTCGAACAGGTGCGGATAGGTCGCCGTCAGCAGCTGGCGCAGTGTGGCCGCCGCCGTCGGCGAACCGAAGGGATTGCCGGACAGGGCGCTGATCGCGACCGGTCCGCCGGAGCCGACCTGATACTGCAGGATCTGCTGACCGGCGAGAAACACCGCTGCGCCGCTGACGCTGACGGCGGTGAAGGTCGGGCTGCCGTTGGCGGCGGCGAGCAGGTCGCCGAAGCGGCCGCCCCAGCCGACCGTGCTGCCTTCGGCGGCGGAGGACTGCCACACCGACTGCTGGTCGTTGTGCGAGAACAGCTTCGGCGGCAGCGGCACCGCTGCATTGCGGTACTCGGCCTTCGTCGTCGGCACCACCAGCGGGCCGACGTTGGCGACGATCGCCGCCGCGCCCTGCGCGTAGAGCGTCGCCAGCGGCGCCAGCTCCCTGGGCAGGGCGAAACTGCGACCGCCCTGCGAGGCGACCGGACCCAGCGAAACGAGGTCGGCCCGGTCGCGGGCAATGCCGGCGCGCGCGTTGCGGTAGGCGGAGTAATCGGCATCGTCATAGGGGACGACGGTGTTGGTTTGATCGTTGCCGCCGAAGAGGAAGACGCACACCAGTGCCCGGTAATCGGCCGGCGCGGCCTGCGCCGCGGCGGCGCCGATGCCGGCGAGGTTCAGCGCCAGCGGCGAGCCGGCGCCGAGCACCGACAGCGCGCCAGCGGTGCCCAGGAAGTGGCGTCGACCCGGATTCATGCCGTTGCTCATCGCGCACCTCAATTGATGACGAGGAATTCGGGACTGGCCATCACCAGGAACACCGCCAGCCGGACCCGGTTCAGCGCCGCGTTGCTGCCATCGGCGCGGATGGCCGCCACCGCATCGCGGATCGCCGTGCGGGTGGAGGTCGACAGCTGGTTTCCGGTCAGCAGCAGTTCGACCCGTTCGACCAGCTTCTGCGGATCGGCGGCGAGCGGCAGTTCATCGGCGTAGCTGCTGCGCACGTCGCCTCCGGCGCCGACGCTGATGACGCTGCGCATGTAGTTCAGGTAACCCGCCACCGAAGTCTCGCCGGTGATCTGGAACTCCGGCGCCACCAGCCCGGCGGCGGCGATCGCGGTGTTCGGCGGCACGTAGCCGGGGCGAAAGAAGTTGAACACCGAAGGCGAGCGCAACGGCGCCTGGCCGAGCCGCGTCGACGGGTCCGAGGTGTCGCGGATCCGGTAGTCGCCGTTTGCCGACGTGGCCTTGAACGCCCGCGCCCAAGCCGACAGGCGAAGCACCGGCTCGCGCAGCTTGCCGAAGGCCGGGTCGGCGGCGCTGCGGTCGCCGCGCGCCTCGGGATCGAGCAGCACGGCGCGCAGCACCGCCTTCATGTCGCCGCGCACGCCGCGGCCGTTGTTGTCGAACGCCGCCGCCACGCGGCGGACGTAGGCCGGCGACGGATTGCTCGTCACCAGCCGCTGGATCAGCTGCCGGCCGAAGAACGGGCCGACGTTCGGATGGTTGAACAGGGTGTCGAGCGCCACCCGCAGGCTGTCGGTCGGTCCGGTGCCGGCGGCGATCACGACGCCCAGGAAGCGCTTCTCGGCCATCGAGTGGAACTGTGGATAGGCCTGCATCGGCAGCACGTCGCGGTCGGGGTCGGCGCGGCCGCCGAAGAAGCGCTGGTTGCTGGTGTCCGGGCCGGCCCACGAAAAGCCGGTGAACACGCGCGCCAGCCCCATCACGTCGTCGTTGGTGTAGGTCGGGATCTTCTGCCCCCTGCCGTCGAGCCTGACGGTGCCGTCGGGGTTCAGTTGGTACAGGCCGATCGTGAACAGCTGCATGACCTCGCGCGCGTAGTTCTCGTCAGGCACGCGGCCGGTCAACGGATCTTCCTTCTGATTGCGCAGGTGCGACAGATACAGCCCCATGATCGGGTGCAGGCTGACGCGCTCGAGCAGCGAGCGGAAGTTGCCGAACGCCTCGCGGCCGAGCATGTCGAGATAGTCGGCGAGCCCGCGCGGCCGCTGGTTGACCGGCGCCGATAGCTGCGACACGACGAAGATCTCCGACAGCGCGAACGCCACCCGCTGCCGCAACTGATCGGCGCCGGTGATCGCCTGGGTCCAGAAGCTGTCGAGCACCGCATTGCGGAAGGCCTGCTGCGGCTGCGCCGGATCGATCACCGATTCGAGGTAGGCGCGGTGAAGGGACTGCGGCTTCGCGAACTGCGCCTCGAGCCAGCCCGAGTAACCGCCGGCGACGACGTCGGCGATCGACCGGTCGTCGGCGCCGAAGGTTGCCTGCGCGAGAAACCGCGCCGCCTTCGCCTCGCTGACCCGCTGGCCACCGAAGAGCTGCGGCAGCGCCGAAGCGTTGCCCGCTCCGGCGGCGGCGGCGACTGCCGCCATGGCCTTCGCCGGATCCGGCAGGAAGCTCTGTCCTCCCGACCGTGCCATCGCCGGCCGCACCGCCGACGTGCTTACGGTTGTGTCCGTCATCGCCTCTCCTCCCTGATCGGCCGATCCGTCCATCCTGCCTGCGTGAATGTTCTCGGATCCGGCGCTGGCGCTGCAAGCATCTTTACCGATCGAAACATCCACGTGACGGCAGGAGGCAAGGTTAAGGATGCCGCGCAAGCCGGCCTTCGTCCGGAGGTCGCATCGCGCTCGCCTAGAATGGCAGTGGCAAGCCTTCACTATCCAACTCCGTGTCCGACCGACTCCTTGCGGGGCTGAACGATCAGCAGCTCGCCGCGGTGACGCTGCCCGCGCAGCCGGCGCTGATCCTCGCCGGCGCCGGCAGCGGCAAGACGCGCGTGCTGACCACCCGCATCGCCTGGCTGATCCAGACGCGTCAAGCGAGCCCGCAGGGCATGCTCGCGGTGACCTTCACCAACAAGGCGGCGAAGGAGATGGCAGCGCGTATCGGTGCCATGCTGCCGATCAACACCCGCGGCATGTGGATCGGCACCTTTCACGGCCTGTGCAACCGGCTGCTGAGAGCGCATCACCGCGACGCGAACCTGCCGCAGACCTTCCAGATCCTCGATGCCGCCGACCAGCTCTCGGCCATCAAGCGGCTGCTGAAGGCCAACAACATCGACGACGAGAAGTACCCGCCGCGCAACGTGCAGGTGTTCGTCAACGCCGCCAAGGAGGCGGGGCTGCGTTCGGGCGCGGTGGAGGTGGACGACCCGTACAACCGCCGCATGGTCGAGCTGTACGCGGCCTACGACGCGCAGTGCCAGCGCGAGGGCGTGGTCGATTTCGCCGAGCTGCTGCTGCGCAGCTACGAGCTGCTGCTGCGGAACGAGCCGATCCGCAGCCACTACCAGGGCCGCTTTGCCCACATCCTGGTCGATGAGTTCCAGGACACCAACAGGCTCCAGTACCAGTGGCTGAAGCTGCTGGCGGGAGCGCACAACGCCATCTTCGCGGTCGGTGACGACGACCAGTCGATCTACGCCTTCCGCGGCGCCAACGTCGGCAACATGGCTGATTTCGAGCGCGAGTTCAACGTCAAGAACGTGATCCGCCTGGAGCAGAACTACCGTTCGCACGGCCACATCCTCGATGCCGCCAACGCGCTGATCCGGCACAACGCGAGACGGCTCGGCAAGAACCTGTGGACCTCCGAAGGCACCGGCGAACCGGTGCGGGTGTTCGAGGCCGGCTCCGACGGGCTGGAGGCGGCATGGCTGGTCGACGAGGTGAAGAACCTCGTCGCCGAGGGCCACGCCCGGCGCGAGATCGAGAATCCGGCCGACGACACCGCCTTCCTGCGCGTGGTCAACTTTCCGCCGCGCGGGATCGGCGCGCGCACCGTAGAACTGCTGCAAGACGCGGCAAAGGCGAGCGGGCAGAGCCTGTATGCCGCCGTCGGCGGCGTCGCCGGCAAGGGCGGCGCCAACCTCGCCGCCTTCGTGCAGCTGATCGACAGCCTGCGCTTCGAGACCGCCAATCTGCCGCTGGCCGGGATCGTCGAGGCAGTGCTCGGCCGCAGCAACCTGATCGGCCACTATCGCGGCGAGAAGGAAGGCGCGGAGCGGGTCGAGAACCTGGAGGAACTGGTCAACGCCGCCGCCGCTTTCGTGGTCGAGGAGGGCTACGCGCAGGACGCCGCCGGCGCCGCGGCCGACGGCGCCGCGGCGCTGCCGTCGCCGCTGGCGGCGTTCCTGTCGCACGCGGCGCTGGAGGCGGGCGAGAACCAGGCCGCCGAGGGCCAGGACGCGCTGCAGCTGATGACGGTGCACTCGGCCAAGGGGCTGGAGTTCCAGGCCGTGTTCATCACCGGCCTCGAGGAGGGCCTGTTCCCGCACGAGAACAGCCTGCAGGAGATGGATGGCCTGGAAGAGGAGCGGCGGCTGATGTATGTCGCCATCACCCGGGCGCGGCGGCGTCTGTACCTGTCGTTCGCGCAGAGCCGGATGCTGCACGGGCAGACCCGCTATGGCATCCGCTCGCGTTTCATCGCCGAACTGCCCGAGGCCGGCCTGAAGTGGCTGACGCCGCGGCTGCGCGAGGGCGGCGGCATGCGCTTCGGGGGCTGGCACGATGCCTCGCTGCCGGCCGCCGCCGCGGCGGCGCCGGGCACGAGCCGGGAGAAGAACGGCTACCGCATCGGCCAGACGGTGCGCCACGCCCGCTTCGGCGAAGGCGTGATCATCCGCCTCGAAGGCTCCGGCAGCGATGCGCGGGCGAAGATCAACTTCGGCGCCCAGGGAATCAAGGAGCTGCTGCTCGCGATCGCCAAGCTGGAAGCCGCCTGATCGCCGGCGGCGGCGCTCAGGCTGCCGCCTGGGTGCCCTCGCTGAAGACGGCGACGTACATCGGATACAGGCTCGCCTGAACGATCGTCATCAGCACCAGCGCCAGCGGCGCGACCACCATCGACAGCAGCTCGCGCGAGGTGATGAGCGAGGACAGCACCATCACCGCGACGATGCTGACGCCCATCGTGAAGGCGGCGGCGGCGACGCCGAAGATCAGCATCGCGCCGAGGTTGCGCCAGCAGGCGACGAGGCTGCCGAACATGGCCTTCGCCGGCGGCACCGCGTGCCAGCCGGCGAGCACCGGCGCGAACCACATCAGCGCCATCACCGGCAGGTACAGCAGCAGCTGCGTCAGCATCGACGCCAACGGCAGCTCCTCGATCGATTGCGGCGCCTCGCCGCCGGCCGACTCGGGCACCAGCACCGTGGCCAGCGTCGCCACGACCAGCAGCAGGACGGCGTTGATGATGCCGAGCTGCAGCAGCTGCGCCCGCGCCGGTGACGGGCGGAACGGAGCCGCGAAGGCCATCGGGGTCGGCATCCGGCCCTGCGCGACGTCGCGGCAGGCGGCGAGCAGGCCGACCGAGGCGAACGGCGCCAGGACACCGGAGATGGCGATGCCGATGATCGGCAGCAGCGCCGGCGCGATCAGCATCATCAGGTAGATGACGACCATGGCCGGCAGCCCGATCGGCTGCCGGCCGAACAGCCGCATGCCTTCGCGCAGCCATGTGACCCCGGCGCCGGCCGGCAGGATGTTGATCCGCATGACGCGATTCTATGTTGCGGCGCGTCGCGGCGCTGCCGAAGGATTCTGCGGAGGGCAGCCTGCCATGGCGCGGAGTTAGCGGGCGCGGTCATCCGTGGCAACGGCGCCCCGGTGGGCGCCATGGCGGCGCGACCGAGGGATCACGCCGGCCAGGGCAGAGACGGCTCGGAACGGCGCCGCTTCAGCGTCATCTCGAACCGGGCCGGATCCTTCGGCGACAGGACCTCGGCGCTTCGCGGCAGATGACGGTCGTACAGGCGCGAGATCCAGAAGCGCAGCGCGGCGGCACGCAGCGCCGTGCGCCAGCAGTCGTGCTCGAGATCGGTCAGCGGCCGCACGGCGTGGTAGCCGTCGAGCAGCGCCTGCGCCCGCGGCGGATCGAACTCGGCGGTGGCGGCATCGACGCCCCAGTCGTTGATGGTCACCGCCAGGTCGTACAGCCAGAGGCTGCAGCCGGCGAAGTAGAAGTCGATGACGCCGCCGATGCGGCCGCCGTCCCACAGTACGTTGTCGCGGAACAGATCGGCGTGGATCGGTCCGCTCGGCAGCTGTTCGAAGGCCGGACTGCGGAAGAAGCTGTCCTGGAAGATCAGTTCCTCGGCGAGCTCGTGAAACAGCTCGTCGGGCAGCACCGGCTCGAGGCGCGCCAGCGCGTGCTTCCACCAGCCGATGCCGCGCAGGTTCGGCTGGAAGCGCGGGAAGTCGCGCGCCGCCAGGTGCATCCTCGCCAGCAGCGTTCCGGTCGCGGCGCACTGCTCCGGGGTCGGGGACTCGGTCGACCGGCCCGGCATGCGCTCGACGATCGCCGCCGGCTTGCCGCGGACCTCGGCGAGCAGCGTGCCGGCGTGCGTTTCGCAGGGCGAGGGCACCGGCAGGCCGCGGCGCGCCAGGTGCTGCATCAGTTCGAGGAAAAAGGGCAGCTGGGCAAAGGTCAACCGCTCGAACACGGTCAGCACGAATTCGCCCTGATCGGTGCCGACGAAGAAGTTGCTGTTCTCGATGCCCTCGGCGATGCCGTGCAGATGATGCAGGCGTCCGAGCGAGAACTGCTTCAGCAGCCGCTCGACTTCGGCGTCGGTCAGCGCAGTGAAGACGGCCATCGGTGGGGGCGGAGCGCGAGACGATTCCCGTGCCGGTTTGGAGTGGTCACCGATTATCGCGGCCTCGCCGGCCGCGGCCGGAACGACGCCGCCGCCGGGTTTCCCGGCGGAAGAGGCATCGGCGTGCGCCTGACCGCCAGGCAGCCGGTCGGGGTACTCAGAACTCGATGTTCAGGAAGTTCGGCGCCGACAGGCCGGGCCGCTGCCCGTCGACCGTTGGGGATGCGCGGTTGTCGCGGTTCTCCATCGTGTACCGCGGCGCGCCGTCGGCGCCGGTGACCCGGACCTCGGTCACGCGGTTGCCGCGCCTCACTTGCTCGACGTGCGTTTCGAGCAGGTCGGCGAACCTTCCCTGCCGCTCTGCTGCCGGCGGTTGCGGCGCCGCGGCCGGCGTCGTTTCGGCGGCGGGCGCCTCCGGCGCGGTGCCGATCGAAGGCGGCGGCGGAGCCGACTGCGCCCACGCCAGCGGTGCCAGCAAGGCGGCGACGAGGACGATTGCCCTGTTCATGATCGCATCGACAGTCTAGGCCACCTTCCGTTCCCTCACAGGTACAGGATCAACTCGCGCTCGGTGGCGCTCTGGGCGAAACCGCGCGCCTCGTAGAAGTCGAAGATCGCGTCGACCACGGCGTCGTCGTCGTCGACGAGCTTCATCAGGTCGATGTCGGCGGCATCGATCATGCCGCGGCTGACCAGGGTGCCCCGCATCCAGTCGAGCAGCCCGGTCCAGAAGCCGTTGCCGACGAGGATGATCGGGATGCGGCGGCCCTTGCGGGTCTGGATCAGCGTCAGCGCCTCGAACAGTTCGTCCAGCGTGCCGAAGCCGCCCGGCATCACCACGTAGGCGGCGGCGTACTTGACAAAGGCCACCTTGCGGGCGAAGAAGTGGCGGAATCGCAGCGCGATGTCCTGGTACTGGTTGCCGTGCTGCTCGAACGGCAGTTCGATGTTCAGGCCCACCGACGGCGACCGGCCCTCGAAGGCGCCGCGGTTGGCCGCCTCCATCACCCCCGGGCCGCCGCCGCTGATCACCGCGAAGCCGGCGTCGGACAGCTTGCGGGCGATGCGCAGCGCCTGCTGGTAGACGGGCGAATCCTCCTTCAGCCGCGCGCTGCCGAAGATCGACACCGCCGGCCGGATCTCCGACAGCCGCTCGGTGGCCTCGACGAACTCCGAGATAATGCCGAGCAGGTGCCACGATTCGCGCGCCTTCTGGCTGGTGGCGCGCTCGGGCATCGTCACCGCACGCAACGACGGAATGTTCTTCTGACGATCTAGCACCGGGGACCTCCTTGAAGACGCTGCTGCTCGTCGACGGTTCGAGCTACTTATACCGCGCCTATCACGCGCTGCCCGACCTCCGGACGGCCGAGGGCGAACCGACGGGGGCGCTGCGCGGATTCATCGGCATGCTGCGCACGCTGCGCTCGCAGGTGCCGCACGACTACTGCGCCTGCGTCTTCGACGCCAAGGGCAGGACTTTCCGCGACGACATCTATCCCGAGTACAAGGCGCACCGCCCGCCGATGCCGGACGACTTGGCCGCGCAGATCGGGCCGATCCACGAGGCGGTTGCGGCGCTCGGCTGGCCGGTCATCGAGATCGAAGGCATCGAAGCCGACGACGTGATCGGCACGCTGGCGCGCCAGGCCGAAGCGAACGGCCTGCGCACGGTGGTGTCGACCGGCGACAAGGATCTCGCGCAACTCGTGAACGAGCATGTCACGCTGGTCAATACGATGAGCAACGAAAAGCTCGACGTCGACGGCGTAGTTGCGAAGTTCGGCGTGCGCCCGGATCAGATCGTCGACTACCTGACCTTGGTCGGCGACACCGTCGACAACGTGCCGGGCGTGGAAAAGGTCGGTCCGAAGACGGCAGCGAAGTGGCTGCAGCAATACGGTTCGCTCGACGCGATCGTCGCCAACGCCGACAAGATCGGCGGCGTGGTCGGCGAGAACCTGCGCAAAGCGCTGAGCTGGCTGCCGACCGCAAAGACCCTCGTGACCGTGAAGACCGACGGCGACATCGCGCAGCATGTGCCGCACTTCGACGCGTTGCTTGTGAAGGAGCCGGATCGCGCCAAGCTGCGCGATTTGTTCACGCGGTGGGAGTTCAAGGCGTTTTTGAAGGATATCGGCGAGGCGTCCGACTCGGCCTCCTCGTTGAAGGGGGAGGCCGCAAGGGAGGCGGCAGCCGCGCCCGGCGTCGGTGATGCGCGTCCCTCGGCGGCAGTGAAGCCGACGGTGCGTTACGAAACCGTCCTCACCGAAGCACAGCTCGCCGCCTGGATCGACAAGGTCAACGCCGCCGAACTGACCTCGATCGGCATCACTACCACGTCGCTCGACCCGATGCGGGCGGAACTGATCGGCATTGCGCTCGCGGTCAAGGAGCACGAGGCCTGCTACATCCCGCTTGCACATCGTTACGCCGGCGCGCCCGAGCAACCGGCGTCCGCAGCGACGCTGGCGCGTTTGAAGCCCTGGCTGGAAAGCGAGCGGCACAAGAAGGTCGGCCACGAGCTGAAGTACCGGGCGCACGTGCTTGCCAACCACGACGTGCGCTTGCACGGCATCGCGCACGACACGCTGCTGCAAAGTTACGTGCTCGAAGCGCACCGCAATCACGCGACCGACTCCCTG
>CAYLZU010000077.1:8974-11739 GCA_964388005.1 uncultured Burkholderiaceae bacterium | reverse complement strand
TCGGACCGGAGATGAACGCGCCCTTCAATCCGTTCCGCGCCCGATCGCCCGACCAGGCACGGCCCTGGGACGAGCGTCCCGACGACTCACCGCCGACCCCATTGGTGCCGCAAGCCGGCGCCGGGATCCTGGCGCCGGCTGCGTTCTTCGAGCGCGTGCAGCAGCTGGCCGGCGCGCCGGGTTCGTCGTTCGGCTTTCTGCTGCTGGATCTGCATCGCTTCCACGCCGTCAACCAGGCTTACGGCTTCGCCGCCGGCGACCAGTTGCTGGACAGCGTCGGCCGGAGACTGGCGACGCGGCTGCGTCCGGAAGACCGGCTGACGCGGCTCGGCGGCGACGAGTTCGCGCTGCTGCTCGCCGACATGTTCGACTCGGCCGCCGCCGTCGGCGCGGCGCGGGAAGTGCTCGAGTCCCTGCGCTCGGCCTTCAGTCTTCGCGACCGGCCGTTGAGCGTGACCGCCTGCGGCGGCATGGCGCTGTGTCCGGCGCATGGGCGCGACGTGCGAGGGCTGCTGCACGCCGCGCGCGGGGCCCTGCACGCGGCCAAGGAGATCGGCATCGATGTCGTGGTGGCGCAGCCGCGCGCATCCGGACTGCCGGCGCCGGCGCCACGGCCGATGCGGGCCGACGACGATGCGCCGGCCGGCCGCGAACTGCGCGACGCGCTGGTGCGCGGCGAGTTCAAGGTCCACTACCAGCCGATCCACAACTTCCAGACGCGGCGGGTCGACACCCTCGAGGCGCTGGTGCGGTGGCGGCATCCGACCCGCGGCCTGCTGGCGCCGAGCACGTTCCTGCCGGTGGCGGAAAAGCTGGGCCTGTCGCACGTGATCAGCGTCCGCGTGCTCGATGTCGCCTGCAGCAGCCTGCAGCACTGGCGCTCGCGCGGCCACCCCGATCTGCGCGTGGCCGTCAACCTGTCGGCGCACGACCTGCGCCGCGACGACTTCGCCGGCACGGTCGCGGCGACGCTCGACCGGTACAAGCTGGCGCCATCGGCGCTGGAACTGGAGCTCACCGAGCACGAGCAGCTCGACGACGATCGAGCCGGGGCGCAGGCGACCGAGCTGGCGCGCCAGGGCGTGACGCTGACGATCGACGATTTCGGCGTCAAGTACTCGTCGCTGCGCTACCTGCACCGGCTGCCGGTGCGGGCGCTGAAGGTCGACGGCAGCTTCGTCCGCGATGTCGGCAGGTCGGCGGCAAGCGAGTCGATCATCTCCGCCGTCGTCGGCATCGCCGCCAAGATGGGACTGCGGCTGGTGGCCGAAGGGGTCGAGGAGGTCCGCCAGATGACCGAGCTGCGCCGCCTCGGCTGCTTCATCATGCAGGGCTTCCTGTTCAGCCCGGCGGTGCCGAACGAGAACGTCATCGGCTACCTCGACCGGGCGCTGCCGGCGAACTGAGCCTCGCGAGCGCCGGAGTCGGTCCCGGCGACGACGGCACGCGGCGGATCGACGCCGCCTGACCGCCGGCGGCCGGAGCGGCGATACTCGCCGGCGATGTCCACCCTCGTCCCCGACCCGCTGCACGCGGAGATCGACGCCGTCTACCGCGCCGAGTCCCGCCGCGTGTTCGCCACGCTGGTGCGGCTGCTCGGCGACTTCGACACCGCCGAGGAGGCGCTTGCCGAGGCGTTCCACGCCGCGCTCGAACAGTGGCCGCGCGACGGCCTGCCGGCCAACCCCCGCGCGTGGCTGGTGTCGGCGGGGCGCTTCAAGGCGATCGACGGCATCCGCCGGCAGGCGCGCTTCGACCCGCTCGACCAGCACGCGGAGCGCGTCGAGTCGATCGCCGACGAGGTCAGCCCCTGGTGGGAGCGCGAGCCGATCGAGGACGACCGGCTGCGCCTGGTCTTCACCTGCTGCCACCCGGCGCTCGCCACCGATGCGCAGGTGGCGCTGACCCTGCGCGAGGTCTGCGGCCTGACCACCGAGGCCATCGCCCGGGCGTTCCTCGCGCCGGCGCCGACGCTGGCGCAACGGATCGTCCGCGCCAAGGCCAAGATCCGCGCCGCCCGCATCCCGTACCAGGTGCCGGCGGCGGACGAACTGGCGCCGCGCCTCGAGGCGGTGCTGCGGGTGATCTATCTGGTGTTCAACGAGGGCTACTCGGCGTCGTCGGGCGAATCGCTGACGCGGGCCGAGCTGTCGGCGGAAGCGATCCGCCTCGGCCGGCTGCTGGTCGAGCTGCTGCCGGCGCCGGAGGCCATCGGCCTGCTGGCGCTGATGCTGCTGCAGGAATCGCGCCGCGCCGCGCGCAGCGACGCCACCGGCGACCTGGTGCTGCTGGCCGACCAGGATCGCGGGCTCTGGGACCGGGCGCTGATCGCCGAAGGCTGCGCGCTGGTGGAACGGGCGCTCGCCACGCGCGCCGCCGGCACCTACGTGCTGCAGGCGGCGATCGCCGCGGTTCACGCCGAAGCGCCGGGCGCCGGGGCGACCGACTGGGCACAGATCGTCGGCCTGTACGACGTTCTTCTCCGCCTCGAACCTTCGCCGGTGGTGGAGCTGAACCGCGCCGTCGCGGTGGCGATGCGCGATGGGCCGGCAGCGGGTCTGGCGCTGATCGACGCGATCCTCGCCGGCGGCGACCTGGCCGACTATCACCTCGCCCATTCCGCGCGCGCCGAGTTTTGCCGCCGGCTGGGCCGAACCGACGAAGCCCGCGCTGCCTATGCGCGCGCGCTGGCGCTGGCCCCGACCGAGCCCGAGCGCCGCTTCCTGCGGCGGCGACTCGCCGAGCTCCCCACCCCGGATTCGAGT
>CAYLZU010000077.1:2071-8874 GCA_964388005.1 uncultured Burkholderiaceae bacterium | reverse complement strand
CGAGCGCCGCTTCCTGCGGCGGCGACTCGCCGAGCTCCCCACCCCGGATTCGAGTGACCCCCGTCCCTCGGCGGGACAGGGAAAGGGGAGCGCGCGATGACGCCGGCCGGCGACTCGACGTCGCCTGTCCCCGTTGCGGGACCGGGGCAGCAGGAGAAGGGAGATTGAGCCGCGCGCCGTCGGCGGCGCCGGATCACCCGGGTCGAGGCGCCGGATGAAAGTCGGTTGAGCCGCTCTCCCGCCTGTCGATTTGGCCCCGCGCCGTTCGACAAGCCGGTACCCCCCCTGAACTTCACGTCGCGAGGAATCCCATGAACCTGGCCCGCCGCATTGCCCCCTGCCTCTGGTTCGACGATCAGGCCGAGCAGGCAGCCGACTTCTACACGTCGGTGTTTCCCGATTCCAGGATCACCGCCGTCAGCCGCTACGGCAAGGCCGGCTTTGAGATCCACGGCCGTCGCCCCGGCTCGGTGCTGACGGTCGCCTTCGAGCTGGACGGCCAGCCGTTCACCGCGCTCAACGGCGGGCCGGTGTTCAACTTCAACGAAGCGATTTCGCTGCAGGTCAGCTGCGACAGCCAGCAGGAAATCGACCACTATTGGGAGCGGCTGTCCGCCGGTGGCGACGAGCGGGCGCAGCAGTGCGGCTGGCTGAAGGACCGCTTCGGCGTCTCCTGGCAGGTGGTGCCGGCGGCGCTGCCCGAAATGATGACCGACCCCGACCCGGCGCGGTCGGAGCGGGTGATGGTGGCGCTGCTGCGGATGAAGAAGCTCGACCTCGAACAGCTGCGCCGCGCGCACGCCGGCTGATCCTGCCGGACCTCGACCGCAAGGAGCCGAAGATGAAGTACCTGTGCCTGGTCTACCTCGACGAGAAGCGCCTGCCCGAACTTCCCGACGAGGACTGTGCGGCCTACGACACGGCGATCCGCGCCAGCGGCCAGTGCCTCGCCTCCGAGGCGCTGGAACCGGTGGCCACCGCCACCACCGTGCGCGTGCGCAACGGTCGCACGACCGTGACCGACGGTCCGTTCGCCGAAACCAAAGAGCAGCTGGCCGGCTTCTACATGATCGAGGCGAGGGATCTCAACGAAGCGATCCGCATCGCCGAAGGCATTCCGCCGGCGCGTGTCGGCAGCATCGAAGTGCGTCCGATCCGGCCGATCCGCGAGACGGTGGCCGCGGCGCAGGCGCCGCGGACCGCGACCTGAAGAGGGGACCTATATGCCACGTTACGTCGACGGCTTCCTGCTGCCGGTACCGAAAAAGAACCTGGCCGCCTATCGCTCGATGGCGCGCAAGGCGGGAAAGATCTGGCGGGAGCACGGCGCACTCGAATACCGCGAGTGCGTCGGTGAGGACATGAACCCGGCCTTCGGCCTGCCGTTTCCACGGCAGATGAAGCTGAAGGACGGCGAGGTCGCGGTGTTCTCGTGGATCGTCTACCGTTCGCGGCGCGACCGCGACCGCGTCAATGCCGCGGTGATGAAGGATCCGCGGATGGCGACGTTGGGCAACCCCAAGTCGATGCCGTTCGACGTCAAGCGCATGGCCTACGGCGGGTTCGAAGTGATGGTCGATCGGTGACCGGACAGGAGGAGGCTCGAATGGCAGCGCAGAAGAAATCGGCAGCGACGACGAAGTCCCCGGCCCGCAGGGCCGCCCGCCCCGTGCTGCTGGTGGCCACGCGCAAGGGCGCCTGGCTGCTGCATGGCGACGGCGCCCGCCGCAGCTGGCGCATCGACGGCCCGCACTTCCTCGGCCACGTCATCAACCACCTGGTGCTCGACCCGCGCGACGGCCGCACGCTGCTTGCCGCCGCCAAGACCGGGCACCTGGGCCCGACCGTGTTTCGCTCGACCGACCTCGGCCGCAGCTGGAAGGAGGCGGCGAAGCCGCCGGCCTTCGCCAGGCGCGACGACGGCAGCGGCCGCAGCGTCGATCACACCTTCTGGCTGACGCCGGCCCACGGCAACGAGCCGAACGTCTGGTACGCCGGCACCTCGCCGCAGGGGCTGTTCCGCTCCGAGGACGGTGGCGTCACCTGGGCGCCGTTCTCGCACATCAACGACGATCCGCAGTACCTGAAGTGGTTCGGGACCGTGCAGGACGGCACGCCCGACGGACCGAAGCTGCACTCGATCATCGTCGATCCGCGCGACCCGAAGCACCTGTACTTCGGCATGTCCGGCGGCGGCGTGCACGAGTCAACCGATGGCGGCGCCACCTTCCACACTCTGATCGACGGGCTCGACGTGGTCGAGGGCTTCCCGCGCGACGACCCCACCGTTCACGACCCGCACTGCATCCGCATGTGCCCCAGCAATCCCGATCGCCTGTACCAGCAGAACCACTGCGGCATCTACCGCATCGACCGGCCGTCGACGCGCTGGGAGCGCATCGGCCTGAAAATGCCGAAGAAGGTCGGCGACATCGGTTTCAACATGGTCGTGCACCCGCGCAACCCCGACGTCGCCTGGGTGCTGCCGATGGACGGACAGTCGGTGTGGCCGCGCACCAGCCCGGACGGCAAACCGGCCGTGTACGGCACGCGCAACGGCGGCAGGACCTGGCAGCGATTGGACAGCGGCATGCCGCGCGAGCAGGCATGGTGGACGGTCAAGCGGCAGGCGATGTGCGCCGACGGCGGCGATCCGGTCGGCCTGTACTTCGGCACCACCGGCGGCGAACTGTGGGCCAGCCGCGACGAAGGCGCGCAGTGGAAGTGCATCGCCCGCGGCCTGCCGGAGATCTATGCCGTCGAGTCGGGCGAGCCGCGCTGATCGAAGGACGCGGCGATGAAGGTGCTGATCCCGAGCCCGTTGCGGTCGTACACCGCCGAACGAAGCTGGGTCGAGGCCGAAGGCGCCACGCTCGGCGCGGTGCTCGACGATCTCGATCGCCGCTTCCCCGGCATCCGCTTCCGCATGATCGACGAACAGGAGACGATGCGGCGGCACATCCGCTTCTTCGTCAACGGCGTGCAGACGTTCGACCTCGCGCTGCCGCTGCGCGAAGGCGATGAACTGTGCATCGTGCAGGCGCTGAGCGGAGGGTGAGCGCGGCGGGCGGGTTCACCGGCCGGCCCGCGCGCCGCGCCCGGCGAATCGCCGTCGGGTCGGCCCGGCGGGCGCAGCGCCTGCGGTTCGATGGCGGCGCGGTCGGGTCGAATCCGGCCACGTCCGTTCGACCAGTGTGAGGTCCGGCACAGTCCGCTGCCGGCAGACCCCAAATCGTGGAGGTTCCCGGATGCGAGTGATGGTGTTGGTCAAGGCGACGAGCGATTCCGAGGCCGGCGGCATGCCGAGCGCGGAAATGATGGCCGCCATGGGCAGATACAACGATGAACTGATCAAGGCCGGAATCCTGCTCGCCGCCGATGGGCTGCACCCGAGCAGCCGCGGCAAGCGGGTGCGCTTTTCCGGCAGCAGCCGCACCGTGATCGACGGCCCGTTCACCGAGACCAAGGAGCTGGTCGCCGGCTACTGGTTGTGGCAGGTGAAGTCGATGGACGAGGCGGTCGAATGGGTCAAGCGCTGTCCCAATCCGATGCCCGGTGATTCGGACATCGAGATCCGGCCGCTGTTCGAGGCCGAGGACTTCAGCGCCGAGTTCATGTCCGAGCTTCGCGAACAGGAGGAAAGCCTGCGGGCGCGGGTTGGCCAGCAGGCCGGCGGGCGCTGATCGGCTGCGTGCACTTCAAGGAGGAGATCCCATGCAGATCCAGCCCTATCTGTTCTTCGACGGCCGCTGCGAGGAAGCGATCGAGTTCTACCGCCGCGCCCTCGGCGCGCAAGTCGGCATGCTGATGCGCTTCAGCGAAAGCCCCGATCCGCTGCCGCCCGGCCTGCTGCCGCCGGGCTCGGAGAACAAGGTCATGCACGCCGAGCTGCGCATCGGCGAAACCGTGGTCATGCTCTCCGACGGCCACTGCGTCGGCAAGCCGTCGTTCGCCGGCTTTTCGCTGTCGATCGCGGCCGCCGACGCCGCCGAGGCGAAGCGGCTTTTTGACGCCCTGGCCGACGGCGGCGCGGTGACGATGCCGCTCGGCAGGACCTTTTGGTCGCCGAGCTTCGGCATGCTGACCGACCGCTTCGGCGTCGGCTGGATGGTCAACGCGGCGGCGCCGTAGCGCCGCCGTTCACGCTGCGAGCGCCTCCGGGCCGACGGCGCGCCGCAGCGCCTCGCGGTTTGCCGCCAGCCATCCGGCGAAGGTCTGCAGCTGCGGGTTCAGCTCGCGCGAGCAGGCGACGCTGCGCGCGCCGCAGAACGCGTGCTCGAAGTCGCGCTTGAACTGGAACATGTTGCCGAGGTCGTCGGCGCCCGGGAAACCGAGCGCCCGGTACTGCGCCGGCGACAGCGCTTCGTGCGCCACCGGCTCGCCGAGCACCAGGGCGAGCTGCTCGGCCATCTGCGCCCCGGTGAGGTGCTCGCCGGCGACGCCGATCGACTTGCCGGCGAGTTCGTCGCCGCGCGCGAAGATGCCGAAGGCGCAGCGGCCGATGTCCTCGGCGGCGATTCCCGGCATCCGTGCCTCGCCCATCGGCAGCACGAAGCCGAGCGTGCCGTCGTCGCGGCGCCTCGGCGCCCAGCCGAAGTGGATCAGGTTGTCCCAGTAGGCCGAGGTGTACAGCAGCGTCGTCGGCACCCCGTGGTCGAAGAAGAAGCGGTTGGCCTCGCCCTTGCCGTCGAAGTGCGGCACGTTGTATTCGCCCAGCAGCACCGGCATGCGGCTGCCGTCGGCGGGGATGACCTCGCGCGTGTCCTCGAGCGTCGACCAGATCAGGTGCCGCACGCCGGCTGCGGCGGCCGCCCGCGCCATCGTGTGCGCCTGCGCGACCTCCTTCGCCGGCGAGAAGTGCTCCCAGAAGTTGGTCACGCAGAACGCGGCGTGCGCGCCGGCCATTGCGCGTTCGACGCTCGCGGCGTCGTCGAGGTCGGCGGCGACGACTTCGGCGCCGGCCCGCGCCAGTCGCTGCGCTGCCGGCGACTCCGGCTTACGCGTGACCGCGCGGACGCGGAAGCGGCGCTGCGGGTCGGCGAGGATGGCGCGCGCCAGCCCGCCTCCCTGCGCGCCGGTGGCGCCGAAGACGGTGATGAGGTGGGTCATGGTGTCGTCCTTCAGTGATCGAGATGCGCTCTCCTTGCAGCGTCGTCCCGGCGCAGGGCCGGCCCCGGACCTGGTCCGGGGTCGGGATCCGGTTTCGCCGCGGTGAAAACCGGGCCCCGGCCTGCGCCAGGGCGACAGCGGCTCGAGGCAGCGCTACTTCTGCGCCACCGACGCCGCCGGCGGCAGCGGCTCGGGCACGCGGTTGCGGATCGCCGGGATCGACTGCAGGTAGGCGAAGATCGCTTCCAGGTCGGCGTCGGTGAAGTTGTTGTAGACCATGATCGGCATCGGCGGCAGCACCTCGCGGCCGCGGCCCATGTGGCGGCCGGTGCGGATGGTCTCGATGAAGTTGCGCTGCGTCCACTTGCCGAGCCCAGTTTCCGGATCGGGCGTCAGGTTGGCGGTGAAGCTCACGCCCCACGGGCCGGCCCAGGCGGTGTTGGTGGCGGCGAAGGCGGCGATCCACGGCCCTTCGGGCTTGGGCGGCGGCGGCACCTTGAAATCCTGCGGGTGGCCGGACAGCGCCCGGCTCATGTCCGGCGCCGGCCCGTTGGGCCCCATCTTCCACGGCGTGTGGCAGTCGTGGCAGGCGGACGTGGAGACGATGTACTTGCCGCGGGCGATCTTCTCGGCGCTCGTCTGCGCCGCCGCCTGGGAGGAAAAGGCGAGCGACAGCGCGGCGACCGTGAGCGGGACGGCAAAGGTCATGGCGGCGTGGGCGATGGCGTGGGCGGTACGGCGTTTCATGGCTGTTTCTCCTCGGTGGTGGGTTGCGTGGTCCTGATCCAGCGCTCGATGAGCGCAATGCCTTCACGGTCGGCGACCTGCACGCCGAGCGGCGGCATGCGGGCCAGCGGGTTGTCGGTCTTCATGCGCACGGCGAGCACGCTGGCGTCATTGCTTCCGGCGACCACGCGCTGCACGGCCTTGCCGTCGTGCGGGCGGAAACGGCTCGAGTGGCCGAGCAGCGACTTCATCGTCCGTGCGGCGCTTTCGCCGGGCGCGGCGGCCCGTTGCAGCAGCGCCAGGTCGACCGACGCCAGTGCGCCGCTGTCGTTGTGGCAGTGACCGCAGTTGCCGTGCAGGTAACCGAGCGCGGCGCGCGCCGTCGGCGAGGCGGCGGCGATGCGCGGCGGCGAGTCGAGCAGCTTCTGCGGCAGGTTCCTGATCACGCCGCTCGCGGCCAGCGACCTTAGATCGGCGAGCGCGGGCGACGTCGCCTCGGCATGCGGCGCCAGCGGATCGCGGTCGGGCGACAGTTGCAGCGCCGAGAAACCCAGCACCGGTGTCGCGCCGCCGTCATGGCAGGCCAGGCAGTCGATGCGCCCCGGCACCTTGTGTTTGCCTCCAGGAGCCAATGCCGCGGCGGCGACCGCGCCGCGCGCCGGCGCCAGTTCGGCATCGGTTCCCTGCTCGTTCCAGAGGTAGGCGGCGAAGCGCCACGAGCCATCGGCCAGCCGCTCGATCATCCGCGTCTCGACCGCGCGGCCGAAGGCGAACTCCTTCCACAGCTTCGTGCCGACCGGGAACTCCCAGGCGTCGGCGCGCGAGGCGTCGATCGCCGTGCCCGGCGGCAACTGGATCCAGCGCCGCTTGGTGGCGCCGTCGGTCCACAGCGGGTACTGCGGCGAGAAGGCGATCGTCCCGGCGGCGAGGTCGCGCGTGCCGGACGCGTACAGCCCGGTCTCGCTCAG
>CAYLZU010000077.1:0-1971 GCA_964388005.1 uncultured Burkholderiaceae bacterium | reverse complement strand
AAGCCCTGCGCCTCGACCAGCACCCGGCCGCCGTAGGCGAGCACGACCTCGTCACCGCTGGCGGCAAAGACGTCGTCGAGCCGGCGCGGCTCGGTCAGCCAGATGGCGCCGTAGAGCACCTGCAGACGCGCGCCGCGCGCCGCGTCGAGCCGCAGCAGTTCGCCGCGTTGCAGGTCGATGATCCGTGCCATTTGCGCTCTCCCGTCGTGCCGCCGCAGCGTTTGCGGCGATGGCGAGCAAGGTACCGGGCGAGGCGAAACGGCGTTCGTAAATGTTGATTCAGCAGTTGCTAAGAATCTGCTAACGGGAGGCTGCGCCGCCGGACGCGGCGCGGCCGTCCTTGCGCCGGCGCTGGCCTGCAGCTCGCGCACCAGGCGGCTGATCGCGCCGCGCACGCCGGCCGCGGCCGGGCGTTGCACTGGCGTCTGAGGGCTGGACATCGGCGGCTCCGTCTCGGTCGGCAGCAGGCGTGCTGCCATGAGACGGCAGTGTGTCGATCGCAGCCCGCCGGCACATCGGCCGGAGGAGCCATCGGCCGGCACCGCGGAGAGCCATGGCGGGGAGCCATGGCGCCCCGCCGACGAAGACCCCGGCGGTCAGTCCTCGGCGAAGCTGTACGGCCCGCCGGCCTTGATGGCCCGCTTGTACGCCGGCCGCGCGTGGATGCGCTTGATGAAGCGCTGCAGGTTCGGCCAGCGCGCGTCGAGGCCGCCGCGCTGCGCCGCGGCCTCGACCGGAAAACTCATCTGGATGTCGGCGGCGCTGAACTCGGCGCCCGCGAACCACTTGTGCTGCGCCAGTTCGGCTTCCATGAAGTCCCACTGCCGCTTCAGGTTCGGCTCGACGGCCATCGCCCGCACCTTCGACGCGATCGCGCGCGCGACCGGGCGGACGAAGAACGGCATCGGCGCCGTGGCGACCCGATCGCAGATGAACCCGATCAGCAGCGGCGGCATCGCCGAGCCTTCGGCAAAGTGCATCCAGAAGCGCCAGCGCAGCCGCTGCCGCGTGCCGGCGGCGGGAGCCAGCCGCCCGTCAGTGTCGTAGCGCTCGACGAGGTACTCCAGGATCGCGCCGGACTCGGCCACGGTGAGGTCGCCATCGGTGATCACCGGCGACTTGCCGAGCGGATGCACTTGCCCGAGCGACGGCGGCGCCAGCATCGTCTTCGGATCGCGCTCGTACCTGCGGATCTCGTAGTCGACGCCGAGTTCTTCCAGCAGCCAGAGCACGCGCTGCGAGCGGGAGTTGTTCAGGTGGTGGACGGTGATCATGGGCGTCCTTTGGGTCGTCGATTGTCGCCGAGCGGGCGGGTCGTGCTCCGTCCCCTGCTCCCGTTGACCTTTCGCCGCCTAGAATCCAACCATGCCGGTGGTGTTCCGCTACAAGGGCTACCGCTTCTTCTTCTACTCCAACGAGGGCAGCCCTCGGGAGCCGGCACACGTGCATGTGCGCGCGGGCGGCAATGAGGCCAAGCTCTGGCTCGAGCCGCACATTCGGGTCGCGACCAGCTACGGATTCGACGCGGCCGCGCTGCGCGAGTTGACGGAGGTGGCGCGAGCCAACCGCGAGTTGATTGAGAGGACGTGGCATGACTACTTCGGCTAACGCGGTGCGCTTCGACGACGACAGCATGTGGGTCCACCTGGACGATGGCCGGGTCATTGCCGTCCCCCTGGCATGGTTCCCCCGACTGTTGGCAGCCACGCCGGAACAGCGCCTCCAGTTCGAACTCAGCCCGCGCGGCATTCACTGGGAAGCCCTGGACGAAGACATCTCGATCGATGGCCTCCTGGCGGGCCATGGCGACCTAACCCACGGCCGTAACGTGACCCCGGCCTTACTTGGGGCCCGACGCGGCGCCATGCACGCGATCGCCGCGCCTCGCGCGGCACGGCGCACTACCTCCCGCGCCTCCGATACCACGCCGCCGCCTGCCCGCGCGACTCGGCGCCGACCTTGCCGAGGATG